>CAIMWY010000415.1 GCA_903845315.1 uncultured Burkholderiales bacterium | reverse complement strand
GTTCGTGAAGAAATTCAGCCACCGATCCATTCCCTAACCCGTTTGCGTGTGGCCATGTTGCCGTAGTTGTCCAATGCTGCTTGGAGTCGGGCTCGATTAAAAGACATCAGCCTATTGCGGGCCTGCCTGAGCACAGCTTCACGGTCTTCGGCCAATTCGTCTAAGTTGTTCAGCAGGTCGACGTACAGGAATTCGGGCGTCAGTTTCTTGGGGAAGCGTGGTTTTACTCGGAAATCAAACTGGCGGTTGCCCAGTTTGAAAACGCCATGACGTTTGTGGTTGTAGACCAGTGTGCTGTTGTAGAGCTGCGTAGTGCCTAGGCCCACCGTGTTGTATGACGACGGAGAAAACACCAAAAAATCCTTGTCACGCAGAAATCCTCGCACCACCTGTTCGTCAGTGGGGGGCAAGGGACCAAAGTTCGATTGCTTTGGTGCGTAGTAAAGCCCCTGAGCCAGCTTTTTAAGCATGCCTGTGGACACCAGTTCATGGAGATGCCGATCCACTGCATTACTCAGGCGAGCAAGATCCTCACGCCGATAAACACGGCCAACCTGCAACTCGTCCGCAAGGTGCGCAGTGGCGCCCCTTAGGGAAGGAGATGATAGTGTTGCGATTGCTAACATGGATGCTTTTTCATTGAAATTTCATGCATTTTAGCGTTTCTTGTCCGACGTGTCATTCCCCTCTGATTTGAGTGCATTCTTGGACTGCGGACGTAGATTTACGGGTGATTTGCGGATTTGAACCGCCGTCCGCAATTCAATAGAGAGGCACACATTGAAATGGCGGCTCCCATTGGACGAGTTGACTACGAATTGGGGATGGCTGGCTGTGGCTAGTCAGGACCGGGGATTGCTATTCCCAGACCTTTTGCCCTCTGGTCGCACCCCACCACCATATGCAACGACAAAGGCCGCTAGGTATCACCACCTAGCAGCTTTTTTCCTGAGACCGCGACCGCGCTTTATGCAACTTCTTGTAGCTGTCGATCAGCCGCTTGTGCCTCTCAAGCCCCTCGAGTTGCATATTCGTGGGCATCAATCCAAAGAAGCGCACGGTGCCATTGACGGAGCCCATCGCTGCGTCCATTCGATCATGGCCAAACATGCGTCGGAAGTTGGCCTCATAGTCTTGCAACTCAAGGTCTGGATCGAGCAGAACCTCCAGCACCACGTTCAAGGCTTGGTAAAACAACCGACGTTCCACTGTGTTGTCGTTGAACTGCAAGAATGCGCCCACCAACTCATGGGCTGGCTCAAATTGCTGCAAGGCCAGATGAATCAAGAGTTTGAGCTCCAACACCGTCAGTTGGCCCCATTCGGTGTTTTCATCAAATTCGATGCCGATCAACGTGGCAATGTCAGAGTACTCATCGAGCTCGCTGTTTTCCAAACGGTCTAGCAGGGCAGACAAATTGTCATCGTCTAAGCGATGCAAGTTCAAAATATCTGCTCGAAACAACAAGGCCTTGTTGGTGTTGTCCCAAATCAAATCCTCGATCGGGTAGACCTCTGAATAACCGGGTACCAATATCCGACAGGCGATGGCGCCTAACTGGTCATGCACCGCCGTGTATACCTCTTTGCCCATGCCTTGAAGAATGCCAAATAAAGTGGCCGCCTCTTGGGCCGTGGCGTTGTCGCCATCGCCAGAAAAATCCCATTCCACAAATTCGAAATCTGCTTTGGCGCTGAAAAAACGCCACGACACAATGCCGCTGGAGTCGATGAAATGCTCCACGAAGTTGTTCGGCTCGGTGACGGCGTGGCTTTCAAAGGTGGGTGGTGGCAAGTCGTTGAGGCCTTCAAAACTGCGACCTTGGAGCAACTCGGTCAGGCTGCGCTCGAGTGCCACCTCCAAGCTTGGATGCGCGCCAAACGATGCAAACACACCGCCCGTGCGAGGGTTCATCAAGGTGACGCACATCACGGGGTAGGTCCCGCCCAAAGATGCATCTTTCACCAGCACCGGAAAGCCTTGGTCTTCTAAGCCTTGAATGCCAGCCAAGATGCTGGGGTACTTTGCCAACACCTCGTGCGGCACGTCTGGCAAACAGATTTCTCCTTCCAAGATCTCGCGCTTGACCGCGCGCTCGAAAATTTCAGACAAGCATTGCACCTGCGCTTCGGCCAGTGTGTTGCCAGCACTCATCCCGTTGCTGACGAACAAGTTTTCAATCAGGTTGGACGGGAAATACACCACTTCACCGTCTGATTTCCGCACAAAAGGGAGCGAACAAATACCGCGCGTCACATGGCCTGAGTTGGTGTCGATCAGGTGTGAGCCACACAACTCGCCCTCGGGGTTGTAGATCTGAAGGCAGTAAGCATCCAAAATTTCTGCAGGCAGTGCATCGTCTGGGCCAGGTGTGAACCAGCGCTCATTGGGGTAATGCACAAACGCCGAATTGGCAATGTCTTCGCCCCAAAAAGCACCCGCATAAAAGTGGTTGTTACTGAGGCGCTCGATGTATTCGCCCAGGGCCGACGCCAAGGCGCTCTCTTTGGTGGCGCCCTTGCCGTTGGTAAAACACATGGGCGAATGCGCATCGCGAATGTGCAATGACCACACATTAGGAATGATGTTGCGCCACGAAGCAATTTCAATCTTGATACCTAAGCTTGCCAAGATGCCCGACATATTGGCAATGGTTTGCTCCAGCGGCAGGTCTTTGCCCGCAATCAAGGTGCGGCTATCGGGGCTTGGCTTTAAGGTGAGCAAAGACTGCGCATCGGCATCCAAGCTCTCGACTTCCTCGATCACAAATTCAGGCCCAGCTTGCACGACCTTCTTGACCGTGCAGCGCTCGATCGAATTCAAAATTCCGCGTCGATCAATGTCCTGAATGTCGGGCGGCAACGCCACCTGAATTTTGAAAATCTGCTGGTAGCGATTCTCTGGATCGACGATGTTGTTTTGCGACAGATGAATATGCTCAGTCGAAATATTGCGCGTGTCGCAATAGAGCTTCACAAAGTAGGCCGCGCACAAAGCCGATGAGGCTAAAAAATAATCGAAGGGACCGGGCGCAGACCCATCACCCTTGTAACGGATCGGCTGGTCGGCAACCACCGTGAAGTCATCGAACTTGGCTTCTAGTCGAAGCTTGTCGAGAAAGTTGACTTTAATTTCCATGCGTGATTTTAAAGCCGATGCCCGACATCTTAGGGCCCATGCCAAGCAGCACAGGCCTCACACTTTCAACGCGTGATCGGGTTGGACAGCCGCCCAATGCCGTCAATCTCGCACACCACCGTGTCGCCCGGTTGCAGGTAGCCCTGGGCTTTGACCATGCCGTTGGTGCCGGCCCATTTGCCGCCCAACTCTTCGTCGCTCGACCACGCTGTGCCGCTGGGCGTGCCGGTGATGATGACCATGCCTGGGCGCAAGGTCATGTTCACTGAGAAAAAGTGGATCAACTCGGCCACGCTCCAGATCATCTGCGAGGTGCTGCTGATTTGGCGTAGTTCGCCGTTCACCCAGGCGCGCACCATGATGGCTTGCGGATCAGGAATTTCATCACGGGTGGTGATGCAAGGGCCCAGTGGCGCGCTGGTGTCAAACAATTTGCCACGGCCCAACTCATACCAGTACGAGCCATCGGGGCGGCGACGCACTTGGCGGTCACGCGCTGTCACGTCGTTGACGATAGTGTAGCCAAACACATGGTCTAACGCGTCTTTCACGGCAATGTGCCGTCCGGGCTTGCCGATGACCACGGCCAATTCCACTTCACCGTCGAGCTTTTTGGTGAGCACTGGGTCCCACACGATGGCTTCGTCGGGGCCGACCACGCAGTCGCCGGTTTTGACAAAAAACTCAGGCTCTTTGCCGCTGGTGTCGGCGTTGGCTTTTTCTTGGTTGTGGCTCAGGTAGTTGCTGCCAGAGCACAAGATGGTGCTAGGCGCCATGGGCGCGAGCAAGTGTGCGCTTTGGGTCGGGGTGCGGCCCACGCCGCTGCGGCTGAGGGACACGGCTTTGTCAAACTGCGCATGCAAATGTTCCCACTGCGCAATGACGCTGACGGTGCTGCCCAGTGCAGCAATGTCGGTGGTGCTCAAAAAGGGTTGTGCTTCATGCACGGCCAATACGTCGACCACGTGGTCACCGTCGAGTATGCCAACGCGTCGCATGCCATGGACCGAAAGATTGATGAGTTTCATAAGCTAATTTGTTAAAGGCTAAAAGAAAAGTGATGCGGTGGGGCGTGTTATTTGATTTCACCCATATTGGTCAACACCGCGTCGAGGCGCTTGGTGTCTTCCACGATGAAGCTGGCGAAGTCGTCGGAGTCCAAATACTGGATGGGTGTGTTCAGCGTTGCCATGGCATGTTTGAAAAGGTTTTGGCTCGCAGCCTCCTTCACCGAAGCGCGCAAGCGGTTGACGATGGGCGTGGGTGTGCCCGTTGGAACAAATAGGCCGGTCCAAAGATAGAACTCACCTTTGAAACCTTGTTCAGTGGCCGTGGGCACATCGGGCAGGGTGGCCACGCGATCCCGGCTCATCGAAGCCAAGACGCGCACTTTGCCTGAGGCAATGTGTCCAGCAATGGCGCCGGGCGTTTGCATGGTGGCGTCCACATGCCCAGCCAACAAGGCATTCACTTGCAAGCCGCCGCCGGTGTAGGGCACATGCACCAGTTTCAAGTTGGCGGCATAGGCCAAAATTTCCATGGCCACATGGGTGGTGCCATACAGGCCTGAGCTGCTATAAGAGATGGTGTCTGGCTTGGCGCGTGCATCACGCACAAAATCGGCCAATGTTTTCCAGGGGCTGTCTGAGCGCACAGCCAACACCGTGGGGTCGGCCGTGAGGCGGGCAATGGGCTTGAATTGGTTGACCTGAAAACTCGACGCGCGGTTGCTGATGCGATCGGAAATGGGGATGGTGATCATGCTGGGCAGCGCCATCATCAAGGTGTAACCATCAGGCTTTGCTTTGGCCGCTGCCGCCATGCCAATGGCGCCACCGGCGCCGCCCTTGTTGTCAATCACCATGGGTTGGCCGAGGTTGCCCGACATGGCTGCTGCCAGCGGTCTGGCGGTGATGTCAGACACGCCACCTGGCGTGAACGGCACGATCACCGTGATGGCCCGCTCGGGGTAGTTTTGCGCCAAGGCTGTCGGGGCTGAGACCGCTGCCATGACGGTCACAAGGACAAGTGCCAAACGTTTGATATTCATACTGTGTCTCCGAGGAATTGCCCGGGAAGGGCTGGCCATGTGTCTATGGCGAACGTTCAAGGATAGCCACATTTGCAGAAATTCTTGTCGCCACCATGACCATCACTGGCAGCGCCAACATCCACGCCAAGGCCAGCGCCAACACGTGGGTGGCTGAGGCGTCAAACGATGCCGCCCCCAGCTTGGCACCTGCGTAGTAGGTGAGAGGGCCAAACAGCAGGCCCGCTGCGCCAGACAGCCACAAGGGCTGCGTTTTTAGGAACGAGAGCGATGCGTTCAAGGTCATGGCAAACAACACCCACAGCGCCCACAACCAAAAAGGACTCACATCCCACAGTGCCCATCCATAAAAATGAATCACAGAAAAGTACTGCAGCGCGGTATCCACCCCCACGCCGATGGCCAGAGCCACCGCTGCAAGCTGGAGCTCTTGCCAGCGTTTGTCCACGTAAACAAGATGCGCTGCGGCCAGTGCTGAGCAATACGCAAGGGCCGACACCTCTAGGCCATGGCCGACGCCCGCAACGCAGGCCCACCAAGCGGTTTGAAAACCTATGGCGTTGATGAGGCGGTACATGCAGGGTGCTTCAGATTCACCACAACCTTGGCGCCAAGCCCAAGGTCGCAGCTGTTAAATCAGACGCACACGGATGACATGCGCCACGCAGCGTATGGCGTTGAGCACATCGTCAGACGGTGGGCTGGCCACGTCGATGATGTTGATCGCCAGCTCGCCCAAGCTCTTGTTGACCATGTCGATCACATTCACCTGGCGATCGGCCAACACCGACAGCACATGGCCCAACACGCCAGAGACGTTGTCGTTGCAAAAGGTGATGCGGCTGGTGCCCGGGCTGCGGTCCATGTGGATGGCTGGAAAGTTGACCGAATTGATGACATGGCCGTTTTCAAGGTAGTTCATCAACTGGTTGGCAGCCATGACGGCGCAGTTTTCTTCGGACTCTTCGGTGCTCGCGCCGATGTGCGGCATGGCAATCACTCCCGGGTGGGCAATCAAACCGGGCTCAGGAAAGTCGCACACATAGCGTGCCAGTTGACCCGCGTTGAGGCGGCGCAGC
>CAIMWY010000414.1 GCA_903845315.1 uncultured Burkholderiales bacterium | reverse complement strand
TCCACCTGATGACCCACGCCTTCTTCAAAGCCTTGTTGTTCTTGGGCGCCGGCTCGGTCATCATGGGCATGCACCACAACCAAGACATCCGTTGGATGGGTGGCGTGCGCAAGTACATGCCCATCACCTGGATCACCTCCTTGTTGGGCTCCTTGGCCTTGATCGGTACGCCGTTCTTTGCCGGCTTTTACTCCAAAGACAGCATCATCGAAGCCGTGGCTGCAAGCCATCTGCCCGGCGCGGGCTTTGCGCACTTTGCCGTGTTGGCGGGTGTGTTTGTCACCGCCTTCTATTCCTTCCGCATGTACTTCTTGGTGTTCCATGGCGAAGAGCGCTATGACCAAAACCCCGACGCACACCCTGCACACGACGAGCACCACGATGACCATGGCCATGACCACAGCCCGCACGAATCGCCTTGGGTGGTGACCGTGCCCTTGCTGTTGTTGGCCATTCCTTCGGTGGTGATTGGCTACCTCACCATCGACCCGATGCTCTACGGCGAGTTCTTCAAAGACGCCATCTTCATCGATGCAGACAAACACCATGCCATGCATGAACTGGCCCATGAATACCACGGTGCCGTGGCCATGGCCTTGCATGCCTTCAGCTCACTGCCATTTTGGTTGGCCTTGGCCGGCGTGGCCAGTTCGTACTACATGTACATGGTCAATCCTGCCGTGCCCGCTGCGATCAAACGCGTGTGCCAACCCATCTACACCTTGTTGGACAACAAGTACTACATGGACTGGTTCAACGAAAACATCTTGGCCCGTGGCGCACGCGCTTTGGGCACAGGCCTGTGGAAGGGGGGCGATCAAGCCATCATCGATGGCGGGATCGTCAACGGGTCTTGGAAACTGGTGGGCTGGGTGTCGTCGGTGACCCGTGGCATTCAGACTGGCTACCTCTACCACTACGCCTTGGCGATGATCCTGGGCGTGTTCGTGCTGATGACCTGGTTCGTCTGGCTCAAATAAGGAGAATAAAAAATGGGTTTATTGAGCCTTGCCATTTGGACGCCAATTTTTTTCGGCGTGGTGTTGTTGGCCTTTGGTCGGGACGAACATGCCAAAGCCGTGCGTTGGATTGCCCTGATCGGCTCGCTGGTCAGTCTGGCGGTCACCGTGCCTCTCTACAAGAGTTTCGAGTTGGGTACCTCGGCCATGCAGCTGGTCGAGAAAGCGCCTTGGATTGATCGCTTCAACGTGTTCTACCATCTCGGTGTAGACGGCTTGTCGCTGTGGTTTGTGCTGCTCACTGCCTTCATCACCGTCATCGTGGTGATTGCAGGCTGGGAAGTCATCACCGAGCGCGTCAACCAATACATGGGTGCGTTTCTGATTTTGAGCGGCTTGATGATTGGTGTGTTTTGCGCCATCGACGGCATGCTGTTTTATGTCTTCTTCGAAGCCACGCTGATCCCGATGTATCTGATCATCGGCATCTGGGGTGGGCCGAACAAAATTTACGCGGCATTCAAATTTTTTCTCTACACCTTGCTCGGCTCCTTGTTGATGCTGATTGCCTTGATTTATCTGTACACCCAATCGGGCGGCAGTTTTGATTTGGTCACTTGGTATAAATTGCCACTGACGAGCAATGCACAAACCATGTTGTTCTTTGCATTCTTCGCCGCTTTCGCCGTGAAGGTGCCGATGTGGCCGGTTCACACGTGGTTGCCTGACGTGCACGTCGAAGCACCCACCGGAGGCTCTGCGGTGCTGGCCGCCATCATGCTCAAACTGGGCGCCTACGGTTTCTTGCGTTTCTCTTTGCCCATCGCGCCCGATGCCGCGCGTGAATTTGCTTGGCTCATGATCGCCTTGTCTTTGGTGGCTGTGGTTTATGTGGGCTTGGTGGCCATGGTGCAAGAAGACATGAAAAAACTGGTGGCTTATTCATCGGTCGCGCACATGGGTTTCGTCACCTTGGGTTTTTTCATCTTCAACGACATCGGTATCTCAGGCGCCTTGGTGCAGATGATTGCGCACGGCTTTGTGTCGGGCGCCATGTTCTTGTCCATTGGCGTGTTGTATGACCGCATGCACTCGCGCGACATCGCCAGCTACGGCGGCGTGGTCAACACCATGCCCAAGTTTGCAGCCTTCTCGTTGTTGTTTGCCATGGCCAACTGCGGTTTGCCAGGCACCGCTGGTTTTGTGGGTGAGTGGATGGTCATCTTGGGTGCCATCCAATACAACTTCTGGATTGGCGCTGCTGCCGCTTCAGCCTTGATCTTTGGCGCGGCCTACACCTTGTGGATGGTCAAGCGCGTGTATTTGGGCCCGGTGGCCAATGACCATGTGAAAGAGCTCACCGACATCAATGCCCGCGAATTCTTGATGTTGGCTTTGCTGGCCATTGCCGTGCTGGCCATGGGGCTTTATCCAAAGCCATTCACAGATGTGATGGATACCTCGGTGGCCGACTTGCTCAAGCACGTAGCGCTGTCCAAGTTGCCCCAATAATGAGGGATTGAAAATGATTGAAAAACTGAGCATTGCCGCGCTATTGCCTGAATTGATCTTGCTGGTCATGGCCATCGCGATCGCCTTGATCGACTTGTTCGACAAATCGCCCCGTCGCCAAACCACCTATGTCCTGTCCTTGATGACGCTAGGCCTCGTGGCCGTGTTGCAGATGTTGGATGCGACTGCTGGCGAGACCATCTACAGCTTTGGCAATATGGTGGTGTCCGATCCGATGGGCAATTGGCTCAAGTGCTTCTCCACCTTGGCCGTGATGGTGACCTTGGTGTATGGCCGCCCCTATGCGGCCGACCGCGACATGTTGCGTGCGGGTGGCGAGTTGTTCACCCTGGGCCTGTTCGCTCTGCTGGGCATGTACGTCATGATCTCTGGCAACAACTTCCTCGTGCTCTACCTTGGCGTTGAGTTGCTGGCTTTGTCGAGCTATGCGCTTGTGGCCTTGCGCCGTGACAACGGGGCTGCCATTGAAGCCGCCATGAAGTATTTTGTGTTGGGGGCCTTGGGCAGTGGTTTCTTGCTCTACGGCATGTCCATGCTCTATGGCGCCACAGGAGCTCTGGACATCAGCACGGTGTTCAAGGCCGTGTCCACTGGGCGCATCAACCACCAGGTGCTGGTGCTGGGCTTGGTGTTTGTGGTGTGTGGCCTCGGCTTTAAGTTTGGCGTGGTGCCGTTTCACATGTGGGTCCCTGATGTGTACCAAGGTGCGCCCACCGTGGTGACCTTGATGATTGGCGGCGCCCATAAGTTGGCGGCCTTTGCCATGACCATGCGCTTGTTGGTGGAGGGCTTGATGCCCTTGGCCATCGATTGGCAGCAAATGCTGATGGTTCTGTCGGTCGCTTCTTTGTTGATTGGTAACTTGGCGGGTATTGCCCAAACCAACCTCAAACGCATGATCGCTTTTTCCACCATCTCTCAAATGGGTTTTGTGCTGATTGGCTTGCTCTCTGGTGTGGTCAATGGCAGCACGGCAGCTGCCGCCAACGCCTACAGCTCAGCCATGTTTTATGTCGTCACGTATGTGCTCACCACCTTGGCTGTGTTCGGCATCATCATGTTGCTGGCCCGTGAAGGTTTTGAGAGCGAAGAAATCACCGACTTTGCTGGCCTGAACCAACGCAGCCCCTTGTATGCGGGTGTCATGGCTTTGTGCATGTTCTCGCTGGCGGGCGTCCCTCCCATGGTGGGCTTTGCTGGCAAGTTATCGGTGTTACAGGCCTTGGTGACTTCAGGTCAGAGTGGCGGTATCGCACTGGCAGTGTTTGCGGTGATGATGTCTTTGCTGGCCGCCTTCTATTACCTGCGCGTGGTCAAAGTCATGTACTTTGATTCGCCCATCACGGCCAGCACCGTCTCTGCAGGTGCTGACGTGCGCTTTGTGTTGTTGATCAACAGTGGCTTGCTGCTGGTTTTGGGCTTGTTGCCCGGTGGTTTGATGGCGCTGTGCGCCCGTGCCATTGTGTCCACCCTGGGCACTTAGGTCTTGAGCCACCCTTCTGTTCCTGCGCAGGACCAGCACCTGGTCGAGCACACCCTAGACCATGTGGAAATTCTCCACGGTCATTTTTTGCATGTATTTCGCGATAAGGTCCGTTTGCCCAACGGCGACACCAGTGTGCGTGAGTATGTGATTCACCCAGGTGCCGTGATGGTGATTGCCATGCTGGATGACGGCCGCTTGGTGATGGAGCGCCAATACCGCTACCCCATGCAGCAGGTGATGATTGAGTTTCCAGCAGGCAAGCTCGATGCGGGTGAAGACCGTTTGGCCTGTGCCCAACGCGAGTTGTTGGAAGAGACCGGTTACCGCGCCACCGAGTGGGCCCATGCGGGTGTGTTGCACCCCGTGATCAGCTACTCCACCGAGTTCATCGACATTTGGTTCGCGCGTGGATTGAGCCAGGGCGAACGCCAACTCGATGCCGGTGAGTTCTTGGATGTGTTCAGCGCCAGTGTGGATGAGTTGTTGGCTTGGTCCCGCGATGGTCAGCTGACCGATGCCAAAACCTTGACTGGTTTGCTCTGGTTGCAAAACCACCTCAGCGGCGCATGGCCTTTGAGCTGGCAGCGCCTGCCTGGAACCGTGACTGCGAGATAATCGCGTCATGAAGGTTCTTGATCTCCACTGCGCCCACCAACACAGTTTTGAAGGTTGGTTTGCGTCGGAAGACGACTTCCAAAGTCAGCTCTCGCGGGGCTTGGTGACCTGTCCCCTGTGCAGCGATGCCAACATCACCAAAATGCTCAGTGCTCCGCGTTTGAACTTAAGCAGTGCCCGCGGTGAGCCTCAAGCACGCAGCAGCGAAACAGCCACTGTTGATACGCCCGATCATCACACCACTCCTGCCGCAGCGCCAACGTCTTTGCCTGTTCCGCTCAGCCCCCAAGAGGTGGCCAGTTTGGCGCCTGCGCAGCTGCAAGCGGCTTGGATGCAGATGGTCCGCCATGTGGTGGCCAATACCGAAGACGTGGGCCATCAATTCTCCGAAGAAGCGCGCAAGATGCACTACGGCGAAAGCGAACAACGCAATATCCGGGGCCATGCCTCGGCAGAAGAAACCGAGGCCTTGTTGGACGAGGGCATTCAGGTCATGCCACTGCCCATGCCCGACGCGCTCAAAGGTCCACTGCAATAAGCCTTTGTGCCATGCGCACCGTCTGTGGCAGGGCATCGGCTGCGTCACAGGCCACCACCACCCGATCGTCCATGCTGCGCAGCCAAGTCAACTGACGCTTGGCCAACTGACGCGTGGCGGCACAGCCGAGCTCGTGGAACTTGGGCAGCAAGGCTTCAAATGACAAGCCCTGTTGCTCTGCTTGATCGAGCAGCTCCCAGGCTTGGCGGTAGCCCACACAGCGCATGCTGGGCAAGTTGGCGTTGAGTTCGGGGCGCTGGCGCAAACCGCGCACCTCATCCACAAAGCCCGCCGCCAGCATGGCGTCAAAACGCTGGCCAATGCGAGCGTGCAACCAAGCGCGGTCAATCGGCTCGAGCGACAGCACAGGCATGTTCAGCAGCCCTGGGGTAGCGCGTTGCGCATCCGCCTGGGCAAACCATTGCGACAAGGGCTTGCCGCTGGCACGCCACACTTCCAGCGCGCGTGAAATGCGCTGCGCGTCGCAGGGCGGCAGGCGCTGGGCGGTGATGGGGTCGATCCGCGCCAACTCGGCATGCAATGCGGGCCATCCTTCACGCGCAGCTTGTGCGTCGATGTCGGCTCGCAATTGCAGGTTGGCGGTGGGTAAATCGTCCAGGCCATCACGCAAGGCCTTGAGGTAGAGCAGGGTGCCACCCACCACCAAAGGCAGTCGGCCTCGGCTGCGGATCTGGGCCATCAAGGCATGGGCATCACGGGCAAACTCGGCGGCGTTGTAGGCCTGGGTGGGGTCACGGATGTCAATCAGGTGGTGCGGCACCTGGGCCAGTTCGGTGGCACTGGGTTTGGCGGTGCCAATGTCCATGCCGCGATAGACCAAGGCCGAATCCATGCTGATGACTTCCACTGGCCATCTCTGGGCAATGGCCAGTGCCGCCGCAGTTTTGCCGCTGGCGGTGGGGCCCACCAAGGCCAGTGCATCGACCTTGAACGCAACGGCCGACATCACCGTCCGCGCATGAACAGCGCATCCAGTTCCCGCACGCTCAGCTGTCGCCAAGTAGGGCGACCGTGGTTGCATTGGTCCGAACGCTCGGTGACTTCCATTTGCCGCAGCAGGCCATTCATCTCGTCCAACGTCAAGCGACGGTTGGCGCGCACCGCGCCGTGACAGGCCATGGTCGCCAGCAGCTCGTTGCGTGCGCGTTGCACCACTGTGCTGGCGTCATGCTGCGACAACTCGGCCAACACGCTGCGCGCCAAGGCCACAGCGTCACCTTGCGCCAAGCTGCTGGGCACAGCGCGCACTGCCAAGGTTTTGACGGACAGGGCAGAAATTTCCAGTCCCAGGGTCAGCAGGGCGTCTGCGCAGGCCTCGGCGGTGGCCACCTCTTGCGCTGTGGCGGTGAAGGTGGCCGGAATCAGCAGCGGTTGGCTCGCCATGGCCTGCACGTCCATCTGTTGTTTGAGTTGTTCGTACACGATGCGTTCGTGCGCGGCGTGCATGTCGACCAGCACCAAGCCTTGGGTGTTCTCGGCCAAGATGTAAATGCCGTGCAACTGGGCCAAGGCTTTGCCCAGCGGCCAGGTGCCCTTGGGCAATGCGCTGGCCGCACTGAGCTGAGATGGGTCAGCGCCTAGGCTGCTGGATGTCGCCTGGGTAAAGCTGTTGAATGGGTTGCCAGCTTCGCTTGTGGCCGCCGTAAAGCCTGCCGTGTCCTCTTGCGCCATCAGTGGCGTGCGCATGCTGGGTTGCCACAGTTGACCCAAGTCGGTGACTCGGTTGCCGCTCAAGGGCATGGCCGCTTGCTGCCAGTTGGCGTTGGGCCAGTCCGGCGTTGAGGGGCCCAACAAGGGCGCTGAAAGAGGGCTGCCCAGCAGTTCAGACGCTGCATCGCCCAGCAGTGTGGCACGTGGAATGGCCAGCGCATTCTCCACCGCATGGCGCACCGCTTGGTGCACTTCGCGTCCATCGCGAAAGCGCACTTCAATCTTGGTCGGGTGCACGTTCACGTCGACCCGGGTGGGATCAATCTCTAGGTACAGGGTGTAGACCGGTTGGCGCTGGCCGTGCAGCACGTCTTCGTAGGCACTGCGCGCCGCATGGCTCATCACCTTGTCGCGCACATAGCGGCCATTGACGTAGGCGTACTGGTGGTCTGAACGGGCCCGAGCCGCGTCTGGAATGCCCGCCCGCCCCACCACCGTGATGTGGCCGCTTTGGTAATTCACCGCCACCGAGTCACGCACAAAGTCGTCTCCCAACACATCGGCCAAACGGCGCTCGAGCGCGCCGTCGCCTTGCTGGGCCCGCCACTGCTCTACCAACTTGCCTTCGTGCCAAATGGCAAAACCCACCTCAGGGCGCGTCAGCGCATGGCGGCGCACCGCCTCCACGCAATGCGCCAACTCGGTGTTGTCGGTCTTTAAAAACTTGCGTCGCGCCGGTGTGCTGTAGAACAACTCTTTCACTTCCACCGTCGTGCCTTGGGCGCGGGCCACGGGTTGCAACTCGCCGCTGCGACCGTCGAGCAGCATGGCGCTGTCTTGCTGGGCGGTGCGCGACAACAGCGAGAGTTCAGACACCGAGTGAATGGCCGCCAGCGCTTCGCCGCGAAACCCCATGGTGCCCACCG
>CAIMWY010000413.1 GCA_903845315.1 uncultured Burkholderiales bacterium | reverse complement strand
GTCGAGCACCAAGCCGGCTTGCAACGCGGCGTAGGCGGTGACGCGGTAGAGGGCACCCGAGTCGAGGTAGTGGTAGCCCAAGGCTTGCGCCACACGGCTGGCCAAAGTGCCTTTGCCCGAGGCCGTGGGGCCGTCGATGCAAATCACGGGGATGTGCGCGGCATCGGTATGCGCCACCGAGAACAAGGTTTCAAAGTAGTCGGGAAAAGTTTTGGCCACGCATTGGGGGTCTTCGATGCGCACGGGCAGCTGGTCGCCATTGAAGGCGGCCAGCGAGAAGCACATGGCCACGCGGTGGTCGTCGTAGGTGTGAATGCTGGCGCGCTGCCAGTGTCCCTGCGCCGATGCGTTGGCGTATGAACTGTTTGGCAACGGGTGGATGCGCAACCAGTCAGGGCCTTCTTCCACTGCGGCACCCAGTTTGCGGCATTCGGTGGCCATGGCGGCGATGCGGTCGGTTTCTTTGACGCGCCAGCTGGCAATGTTGCGCAGCGTGGAGGGGCTGTCGGCGTAAAGCGCCATGACGGCCAGGGTCATGGCGGCATCGGGGATGTGGTTGCAGTCGAGCTCGATGCCGTGCAGCGGCCAGGCGCCGCGCTGCACCTGCAGCCAGTTGGGGCCGCTGGTGATGTGCGCGCCCATTTGCGTGGCGGCGTCGATGAAGCGGATGTCGCCTTGGATCGAGTCGGCCCCCACGCCTTGGATGCGAATGCCTTCAACACTGGCGATGGCGCCCAGCGCAATGAAGTAGCTGGCAGACGACGCATCCGCCTCGACGTGGATGCTGCCCGGCGACTGGTAGTGGCTGCCCGCAGGAATGGTGAAGCGTTGCCAACCCTCCCGCACCACCGCAATGCCGTAGCGCGCCAGCAGGTTGAGCGTGATGTCGATGTAGGGCTTGCTGATCAGTTCGCCCACCACCTCGATCACGATGGGTCTGTGTTGCGCGGCCAAGGGCAGGGCCATCAGCAAGGCGGTCAAGAACTGGCTGGACACATCGCCGCGCACTTGGATGGGCGCATCAAGTTTCAAGCTGGGCTGGCCAATGTGCAGGGGCGGAAAACCTGCTTGGCCCAGGTAGTCAATCTGGCAGCCGAGCAAGCGCAGCGCGTCGACCAGGTCGCCAATCGGGCGCTCATGCATGCGTGCCACACCGGAGAGCGAGAAGTCGCCCCCCAGCACGGCCAAGGCAGCGGTGAGCGGGCGCATGGCGGTGCCTGCATTGCCCATGAAGAAGGCGATGGGTGCTTTGTGCGCCAGTTGACCGCCCAAGCCGGTGATGGTGACGGTGCTGCCTTGCACGTCCACACCGCATTTCAGTTGACGCAGGGCATCGAGCATGACGCGGGTGTCGTCGGAGTCGAGCAGGTCGTGGACCACCGTGGTGCCTTGGCACAGTGCCGAGAGCAACAACACGCGGTTGGAGATGCTTTTCGAGCCCGGCAACGAGACGGTGCCTGAGGCACCTTGCAGGGGCGGCAAGTCGAGAAAGGCCGTGGAGAACATGGCGAAAAAATGGTGGACCGAAGGCTCAGGCCTCAGAGGTCGTGTTGCACGAGGTGTGGGCTTGCAGCGTCCAAGCCGAGCGCACGTCGCTGGCTTGTTGAATCAGGTGTTGCAGCGCGGCAGAGTCGCCAAGTTTCAAAGCTGCTTCGAACTGCTCAAGCGCGGCGCGAAAGTGCGCCACTTGGGTGAGCACTTCGGTGCTGTTGGCGCTCAAGATGTCGCGCCAGATGGCGGCATCGCTGGCCGCGATGCGCGAGAAGTCTTTGAAGCCAGGGCCCGCCATGTCCAAATACGCCGCGCCTTGAGGCTGGGATGACAAGGCGTTGACGGCGGCAAAGGCCAGCATGTGCGGCAGGTGGCTGACGGCGGCAAAGGTGGCGTCATGCGCCTCAGGCGTCATGGTGCTCACCTGGCTGCCAATGGCAGCCCAGACATCGTGCGCGGCTTGCAGCCGCGCAATGCTTGTTTTGGGCAGCGGGGTGAGGATGGTGCGGTGGTTTTGGTACAGGCCCGCCTCGGCGTGTTCAATGCCCGCCACCTCTTTGCCAGCAATCGGGTGTGCCGGCACAAAGCACGAGAGTCGCTCGCCCAAGCAGGCTTGTGCGGCGGCGATCACATCGCATTTGGTGGAGCCCACGTCCATCAGCAAGGCGTTGGGGCTGAGCACATCTCGCATGGCTTCAAAGCTGGCTTGCATGGCGCCCACGGGGACAGCCAGCAGCACCAGGTCGGCCCCTTGCACGGCTTGGGCCACGCTGGTGCAGGCTTGGTCGATGACCTGGCGTTGCACCGCACGTTCACGGGTTTTCTCGGAGGCGCTGAAGCCAGCGATGGTGTGAACCCAACCCGCTTGGCGCAAGGCCAGCGCGAAGGAGCCCCCCATCAAGCCGCAGCCGATGAGTGCCAGGCGTTGGAATGTGGGCGAACTCATTCGCTGACGGGGTAAGAGCCCAACACTTTGTAGAAAGCGCACAGGCCTTGCAACTCTTGCAAGGCAGCTGCCACATGGGGCTGAGAGACATGGCCTTGGATGTCGATGTAGAAGTAGTACTCCCACTGGCCCGATTTGGCGGGGCGCGACTCAAAGCGCGTCATGGACACGCCGTTGTTTTTGAGTGGCACCAAGAGGTCGTGCACGGCACCCGGACGGTTGGGCACCGACACCACCAAGCTGGTGCAATCTTTGCCGGATGCGGGCGGCGTGGCCAAGGTTTGCGGCAAAGTGATGATGGCAAAGCGGGTGCGGTTATAGGCCTCGTCTTGGATGGCGTGGTGCACGATGTGCAAGCCAAACTGGCCCGCTGCGCGCTCACTGGCCAAGCCCGCCCAGGCAGGGTTGGTGGCGGCCAAGCGCGCACCTTCTGCATTGCTGGAGACTGCACGTCGTTCGGCATTGGGCAGGTGTTGGCTCAGCCAGACCTGGCACTGGGCCAAGGCTTGTGGGTGGGCCATCACGACCTCGATGCCGTCGAGTGAATTGGTTTGCCGCAGCAGGTTGTGGCGCACCAACAGGCTGACCTCACCCACCACATGCACGGGGGAACGCAAGAATAAATCAAGCGAGCGCGCCACCACACCTTCGGTGGAGTTTTCCATGCCCACCACACCGTATTGGGCGGTGCCCGCAGCGGTGGCGTGGAACACCTCGTCAAAGTTGGCGCAGTAAATCAGGTTGGCGGCACTGCCGAAGAACTCAATGGCGGCTTGCTCACAGAAGGTGCCTTGTGGGCCCAACACGGCCACGCGTTGCGGTGCCTCAAGCGCCAGACAAGCCGACATGATTTCGCGCCAGATTGCTGCGACATGTTGGTTCTTCAGGGGCCCGGGGTTGGCTTGGGTGATCTTGTCGATCACTTGGGCCACGCGGTCCGGACGAAAGAATGGTGAGCCTTCTGCGCGTTTGATGTCGCCCACCCGTTCGGCCACATGGGCGCGTTGGTTGATCAGGCTCAGCAGTTGTTTGTCTAGCGCGTCAATTTGCACGCGCAACTCGCCCAAGGCGTCTGACTGAATTGGCTTTTGGCTCATGGTCCTGTGGGGGCTTGGCTGTCGTCTGCGGCGTCATCGGCGTCGGTGTCGCCCTCTGGCGCTGCGGCATCGTTCTCGACAATGCGTTGCAAGCCACTGAGCTTGGCGCCTTCGTCCAAACCAATCAAGGTCACACCTTGGGTGGCGCGGCCGAGTTCGCGGATTTCAGACACTCGGGTGCGCACCAACACGCCGGTGTCGGTGATGAGCATGATCTCGTCGTCGGCATGCACCAAGGTGGCAGCCACCACTTTGCCGTTGCGCTCGGATTGCTGGATGGCAATCATGCCTTTGGTGCCGCGGCCGTGGCGCGTGTATTCGGCGATGCTGGTGCGTTTGCCGTAGCCGTTTTCGGTGGCTGTCAGCACACTGGTGCGGGTGGCGCTGTCGGCATCGGCCGATGGGTCATCTTGTTCTGCCACCAGCATAGCGATCACGCTTTGAGCGTCTTCAATCATCATGCCGCGCACACCACGCGCGCTGCGACCCAAGGGGCGCACATCATTTTCGTCAAAACGCACTGCCTTGCCGCCGTCGCTGAACAACATCACGTCGTGCTTGCCGTCGGTGAGCGCTGCGCCGATCAGGAAGTCACCCTCGTCCAAATTGACAGCGATGATGCCGCCTTTGCGTGGGTTGTCGAATTCGTCTAACGAAGTTTTCTTGACCGTGCCCATCGAGGTCGCCATGAACACATAGTGATCCGCGGGGAAGGTGCGCATATCGCCGGTCAAAGGCAAGACCACGTTGATT
>CAIMWY010000412.1 GCA_903845315.1 uncultured Burkholderiales bacterium | reverse complement strand
TTGGTATCGCCAGAAACCACCACTGAGCGTCCGTCATAGTCGATGCGATAGCCATAGGCCGGCTTGAGCAGATCACCATGATCAACCTCAATCGCCGTGACCTTCAGACCATGGCTTTGATAGACCACGGCCGCATCGGTGACTTCGCTGGCCTGGACGGCGACGTTCTCAGCTTTAAGGCCTTGATCGGCAATTCGTTGATTGATGTCCCATGCGTAAGCCTTTTCCAAATAGCCCATCATGGAACGAGTGCCTGCAGGACCCCAAATGCGAAATGGTCCCTTGCGCTGCGCATAAGATGCCTCTAACCATCCAGTTAACCACAGATCGGGAATGCCAACGATGTGATCGGAGTGCAAGTGGGTGATGAACACCGCATCAATGGCGCCTAATTTGATGCCAAGTTGAAACAGACGCTGTGTCACACCGCGTCCACTGTCGATCAACAAGTTTTGACCGCCAGCCTGAACCAGCACACCCGGCCCAAAACGCCGCATGGTCGGCGGAGGTGATCCAGTACCCAACAATGTGACACGAAATTCCTGGCTTTGAAGCGGCGGGTGAAGTGACACCGGAACCTGCGCATGAACCGGGACGACCCAAAGCGCAGTCAATATTGTTGCGCCAAGCGCAGAGCAAAAGATTGGGGACAACAGTGTTCGCAAAGTCTTTAAAGTTGCTTGAACTCGATTATTTGATAAGAACTTTATCGTTTGAAATTTAGCCATGAGCTCTCCGCATCGAATTCTTGATTCCAGACCGTTTGTGGTCACAATCTTACAAGCTGAGGTGTTTGGAAAAAAGAATGACGCCTATTCATCTTTATGCGTGAACGTCACCATGTCTATGTCATCGAACTGGATAAGGATGTTTTGTTGGAGGTTAAATTCAAAAACACCAACCCAAACTACGTGACTGGCAAGCCCTGTGTCCTCTTCTGTGCAGGCGCATTAGTTGGCCTGCGAGCCTTGAATCTCCAACTCCAATCTGCTTTTCAGCATTGCAGCAAACTCATCCCACATGCGATCTGTTTTTGTTTTCATGGCATTCAGACCGAAGGTACCCACGCGTCCCAAGACATCCACATGGGTGAGGATGCGTAACTCGGTGAGGCCATCTTCAAGCGGGGTGAGAAATATCTCACTTTGATGCTTTAAGCTGCTGGCAAGTGCGGCGTCTTCGCCGACCCCTGCACTCTTGAGGTAAGTGGGTGGTTTTTGCTCAAGCACATTCGTTCGTATCTTGAACGACGCGGTCACAAAGGCGATTTTGACTTTTAGCGAAACCAAATACTCGGTGTCTGACACTACCTCGATCGATTGCATGCCTGGGACACAACCCGCCATGATCTGCGGGTCTAACAGCAATGACCATAACTGCTCAGGTGTTGCTGCTAGCTGAATGCTTTTTTCAATGTCCATCCATGTGCTCCGCTGCTTGAATCACCGATTCCACAATTTGGCTATAGCCCGTGCATCGGCACAAATGGCCATTCAAGACCGAACGAATTTGCGTTGCTGTGGGTTTCGGATTTTCTTTGAGAAAGGCCACAGACGTCATCATGAAGCCTGGTGTGCAATAGCCACATTGCAAACCGCCGCATGACAAGAAAGCCTGTTGAATCGGGTGCAAAGTATCTCCATGGGACAGACCTTCCACCGTTGTGATTGAGGTTCCCTGCGCTTGAACCGCCAGCGATAAACAAGACTTCACAGCTCGCCCATCGACCAGTACCGTGCAAGCCCCACATGTGCCGGTTTCACACCCGCGCTTTGTACCGGTCAAATTGAGATCATCACGCAAAAAGTCGGACAGCATGCGTCGCGCTGGTACGGCGGCGTTGACGGACTCTCCGTTGACGCATAGTTGTAATGCATGTTGGCTCATGATGGACCTTCAAATGCGAGAGAGGTTGAAATGATCACAGAGCGCACGCCCAACCAGCACACGCACCACATCACGTCGGTAATCGGAGCTGGCGCGTGCGTCGGACAAGGCGTCAATTTCTAGCGCGGCGGCTTTGGCCACAGACTGAATCAACGACGGTGTCGGCTGTTGCGCAAGCAAGGCATTAGCCGATTGCAAACGCACGGGAAATGGCGTGGAAGCCCCCACCACCAGACACAGCTCGTCAATGACATTTCCGCTCTGGGACGACGTGATTGACACGTTCACCAAGGGGCGGTGATCGGCTGACGTTTTCAAATGCCGGAGGTAGCTGCCGTGTGCGTTGACTTTAGGCGCAGGCAACACAATGGCCACCAACACTTCATCGGATTGCAAGGCCGTTTCGTAGTAATCCACTAGAAAGTCTGACATGGGTAAGACTCTTTGCTGTGAGGGTCCCTGCAGCACCACCTCGGCGCCTAAGGCCAGCAAGCAACCTGGCGGGTCAGTGGCTGGATCGGCGTAGCACAGGTTGCCGCCAATCGTGCCTTGGTTGCGCACCTGCCAGTTGGCAACCTGCGAAGCCATCGACGACAGCATGGGGTAATGCTTCTGGATGTGTGAGGACTGCGCCACTTCGCTGTGGGTGGTGAATGCGCCAATGGTCAACCCTTGGTCTACCCCCACATGGATGCCACGCAGCTCAGGTACGCGAGCTACCGACACAATCCGCGCGGGGCTTGCCAAACGTTGTCGCAATGCCAGCATCAGGGCCGTTCCGCCCGCC
>CAIMWY010000411.1 GCA_903845315.1 uncultured Burkholderiales bacterium | reverse complement strand
GCGCTTTTGCCATTGCCCAACACCGGGTAGTGCGCAGCACGTGTGCGTGACGTTGAATCAAAATTTTGGGCCAAGGCCATGTTCACGGTGTCGGGCGCCAGCGCCAGCATCATCGAGGTTTCCATGTCGCCGGCATGCACGCCAAACCGTTGCTCGTCTGCCGAAAAAGGCGCCATCGCTGCAGCATCTAGGGGCAAGTTGTACCAACTGCTGCTGTAGACCAGCAAGCCATGCCGCCCGCGCAACTCACGCGCCACCACGTCCATCAAGCCGACATTGCCGCCGTGTGCGTTGAACAGCAGCAATTTTTTCACCCCCGCACGTGCGACCGACGCGCCAATGTCGCACCACAGCTGAATCACCGTCTGCGGGCAAAGCGTCAGCGTGCCCGCAAACGCCGCGTGCTCGGTACTCAAACCCAGGCTTTGCGTGGGCAACACCCACACGGGGTCATGGTCTGACAAATGGGTCAAGGCGGCATTCACCACACCCTCCACCAGCACCGTGTCGACCGATAGGGGCAGGTGTGGCCCGTGTTGCTCAGTCGCACCCAGCGGCAACACCGCCACCGTACGATCTGGGTCGATGATGGCAAATTGCGTCCAAGGCAAATCAGCCCAACGGTGCGAGGCTTGGGTGGCAGGGGTCACGTGAGGCGTTTTGGCATCCATGCCCGCATCTTATCGGCTGCCTCGTTACCATTCACAGATGCTCGACATTTCTCGCGGTCTTTGTTTACCTTCACTCAAGCTCTGGCGTCTGATCTACCTCAGCGCACTCGCTTTAGGCGGGCTTGTCATAACCGCAACGGCGTGGTCACAAAGCGCGGTGGTCACCACACCGCAAGTACGTGCCGAGTTGGTGATCCACGCACCCAACGGCGTGCAAGCAGGTCAACCCCTTTGGGTCGGCCTGCAACTGCAGCACCAGCCAGAGTGGCACACCTATTGGCGCAACCCGGGCGACTCGGGCTTGCCCACACAACTGGAATGGCGTCTTCCAGCAGGCGTGCAATCCGGCGCCATTGCCTGGCCGCTGCCCAGCAAGTTGCGCGCAGGTGAGTTGACCAACTACGGCTATGACAAGACGGTCTTGCTGGCCGTGCCACTGGTCATCTCTGATGAATTCAAGGTCAGCAGCAGCTTGGACATTCGGCTGCATGCCAACTGGTTGGTGTGCCGGCTCGAATGCATTCCGCAAGAGGGCGACTTTCAGCTGCGCATCCCCACACAAACCAGCCATGCACCGCTGGCCGCTGCGTTTGACACGGTGCTGGCCCAACAGCCCAAACGCGTTACCTCGGCCAACACCGAGGCGCAGTTTGACGTCCAAGGCAAGGCACAGCTCATCAGGCTGCGCATTGGCGGCTTGCCCGCTGCGCTACAGGGCCATCGGTTGGTAGTATTTCCACTCGACCCCGAAATTTTGGAGTCCGCCACCGAGCAACACCCCTTGGCGACCCAATCTTGGCAAGGCTCAGACTGGACGGCCCAACTGCCCCTGAGCAACTTGCGTCAGTCCAGTCCCACACATCTTTCCTTGTTGCTGGTCGACAGCCAAGGCCATCAGCGGCAAGGCGTTGACATCCGCCTTCCCATCACACAGGCGTGGCCAGCGGCACCCGATGGCCCGATCTCCGACACACGCGTCACCCCTCTAGCGCCAGAACCTGCGGAGGTCGGCTTGTGGGGATTCGTCTTGGCGCTGGCGGGCGCCTTCGTGGGCGGCCTGATCCTCAACCTCATGCCCTGTGTGCTGCCTATCTTGGCCATCAAAGTGCTCAGTTTTGCGCAGCACAGTCGCCAACACCGGGCCCATCGCATCGCCGGACTGGCCTACACCGCTGGCGTGGTGCTGAGCTTTTTGCTGCTCGGTGCCGGCGTGTTGGCGCTGCGCGCGGCGGGTGAGCAACTGGGCTGGGGCTTTCAGCTGCAATCCCCCTTGGTGGTCAGCGCCTTGGCGGTGTTGTTCACCTTGATTGCACTCAACCTGTGGGGGCTGTTTGAGCTCGGCCTGGTCCTGCCCTCTTCGTGGGTCACGTTCCAAGCGCGTCATCCAGTCAGCGACGCCCTGCTGTCAGGCGTGCTCGCCGTCGCTGTGGCCTCTCCCTGCACAGCGCCCTTCATGGGCGCATCGTTAGGACTGGCCATGACCTTGCCATCCCCGCAGGCGCTGGCGATTTTTGCCAGCATGGGACTGGGCTTGGCCCTGCCCTATTTGCTGGCCAGTTGGTGGCCCGCCGTGGCCCGCCGCCTGCCTCACCCCGGCCCTTGGATGGTCATGCTGCGCCAACTGCTGGCTTTCCCCATGCTCGCCACCGTGGTCTGGCTGTTGTGGGTGCTCGGCCAGCAAACCAACCTGGATGCCACCTCCTTGCTCATGGCATGGCTACTGGGCTTGTCCGCGCTGGTGTGGAGCGCGCGCTTTCGCACCCGCAGCGCACGTTTGTTGCAATTGCTACTGGCCCTGTGTTTGGCCTGGGTGAGCGCGACGTGGGTGCCCATGCTCAACAGTGCTGCCAACTCTGCACCGTCCAGCAACACCCTCACGCCATCCTCCGAAGCTGCACCCTGGCAAGGCTGGTCGCCGGACAAAGTGGCGCAATCTTTGGCGCAAAACCAGCCGGTGTTCGTCGACTTCACCGCAGCCTGGTGTGTAACGTGCCAGATCAACAAAAAAACCACCCTCGGCAGCCAAGCCGTCTTGAGCGACTTCCAGGCTCACCAAGTTCGCCTGTTGCGAGCCGACTGGACGCGGCGCGACCCCGCCATCACCGCCGCACTCAGCGCTTTGGGCCGAAGCGGCGTGCCGGTGTATGTGCTGTATGCGCCAGGTCGCACGCCGCTGGTGCTGTCAGAGTTGCTCAGCGCAAGCCAAATTCATCAAGCACTCGCTGCGCTGCCCTGAGCGGCGCCACGCCACGACTGCACGGACAAATGGCCCGCCTCATGCGCCCCGAACAAAACCCGACGGACCTCAGCCTCACCCACTGCCGCACCATTGCCGTGGTGGGCCTGTCGCCCAAGCCGCATCGCGACAGCTACCGTGTCTCGCAGTACATGCAAGCACAGGGATGGCGCATCATCCCGGTCAATCCACTGGCCAAAGAAGTGCTGGGTGAGCGCGCCTACGCCAGCTTGACTGAGGCCGCGCAGCATGAGCGCATTGACATGGTGAACTGTTTTCGCAACGCGCAAGACATCCCACCCATCGCCGACGAGGCCATCGCCATTCGGGCCAAAGCCCTGTGGTTGCAAATCGGCATTGCCCATGCACAAGCCGCCGCGTTGGCCATGCATGCGGGACTGTGGGTGGTGCAAGACCGCTGCCTGATGGTCGAGCATGCACGCTGGGCGCGCCAGCAGGGCTGAACACTCTGCCTTAAAGCCCCCCTTGCCATTCGCAGGTCCTCGCGGGTGCTGGGCCACAATAGCGCCATGTTTGCACCACTCCAAAACGACACCTTTTTGCGCGCTTGCATGCGCCAAGCCACGGACCACACCCCCATCTGGCTAATGCGCCAAGCCGGCCGTTACCTGCCCGAATACTGCGCCACCCGCGCCAAAGCGGGCAGCTTCATGGGTTTGGCCACCAACACCGACTTCGCCACCGAAGTCACCCTCCAACCGCTAGAACGCTACCCCCTAGACGCTGCCATCTTGTTCAGCGACATCTTGACCGTGCCCGACGCCATGGGGCTGGGCTTGAGCTTTGCGCAAGGCGAAGGCCCTAAATTTGCTAAACACGTCCGCGATGAAGCCGCCGTGTCCGAGCTGGCCGTGCCCGACATGAACAAGCTGCGCTATGTGTTTGACGCCGTTACCTCCATTCGCAAGGCCTTGAATGGCCGTGTGCCCTTGATTGGCTTTTCAGGCAGCCCCTGGACCTTAGCGTGCTACATGGTCGAGGGCGGCGGCTCAGACGACTACCGGCTGGTCAAAAGTCTGATGTACAGCCGTCCAGACTTGATGCACCGCATCTTGGCAGTCAACGCCGACGCCGTTGCTTTGTACCTCAACACCCAAATCGAAGCCGGGGCGCAAGCCGTGATGATTTTTGACAGCTGGGGCGGTGTGCTAGCAGACGGAATGTTTCAACAGTTCAGCTTGGCCTATACCAAGCGCGTGCTCTCACAACTCAAACGCTCGCAAGACGGCTGCGTCATCCCTCGCCTGGTGTTCACAAAAGGCGGCGGCTTGTGGTTGCCCGAGATGGCCTCCCTTGACTGTGAAGCCCTCGGCGTGGACTGGACCGTCAACCTCAGCACAGCCCGTGCGCAAGTCGGTGGCCAAGTCGGGGGCCCTGGCAAAGCTCTGCAAGGCAACCTCGACCCCAACGCCCTATTTGCGCCAGCAGACGCCATTGCCAGCGAAGCCCGACGGGTGCTGGACGCCTTTGGCAAGCCTCACACAGACCCAAGCTCCAACGGTCCGACACAAATTTTCAACCTCGGTCACGGCATCAGCCAATACACCCCGCCCGACAACGTGGCCGTGTTGGTTGAGACGGTTCATCAGCACTCGCGCAAGCTCAGAAACGCTTAACCTAAAAACGACTTGTTTACCCAAAAAACAGCAAATAAAACCTTTTCCAGGTGCGACTTATGCACAAAAATGTAAACGCATTGCACCAAGATAAGGTTTTCTTATCTGCCCTCAAAAAACTTACTCAATTGCTGTAAGTTATTGATTTATATAGATTTACTTCTTTGCTTTTTTTTCGTGCAGATTGTCCAAAGCCTTGTTTTTCGGGCCTTTGGCAAGGGC
>CAIMWY010000410.1 GCA_903845315.1 uncultured Burkholderiales bacterium | reverse complement strand
GCCACCACAAGCGCCGTTTGATCCAAAGCCCGTTTGTGAACCGATTGGCCAAACACATCAAACCCGGAGGCTATTTGCACCTGGCCACCGACTGGGCACCCTATGCCGAGCAAATGCTGCTCGTGGTCAGCGCAGAGCCTTTGCTGAAAAACACAGCCATCGACCCCAGTGGCTTTACCCCCAAGCCCAGCTATCGCCCACTCACCAAGTTTGAAAACCGCGGCCTCAAGCTCGGCCACGGTGTGTGGGACTTGGTGTTCACCAAGGTCTGAGCGCTACAGGTTAATGCGCCATGGCTCGCCCACACAGCGTGCACGCCCTTCCCACCCGCGACGGTGTGAGCCCGAGTTGGGTGGCCTTACCGCCCGGCTCCTGGACCACTGTGCTGGACTTTTTGACCGACCGCTTGCCCACGATCAGTCGTCAAGCCTGGGCCGCACGCTTGCACGATGGCGAGGTACTGGACACACAAGGACAGCCCGTGCAAGCCGAGCAGCCCTACGCCAGTGGCAGCCGCTTGTTTTACTACCGGCATATTGCCGACGAACCCGCCTTACCGGTGCAAGAGCGCGTCGTGTTTCAAGACGATCACCTGGTGGTGGCCGACAAACCCCACTTCATGCCGGTCACGCCGGGCGGGCGTTATGTGCAGCAAACTTTGTTGGTGCGCTTGAAGCGTCAACTCGGCATCGACACCCTGAGCCCCGTGCACCGCATCGACCGCGAAACCGCAGGCTTGGTGCTGCTGAGCGTGCGCCCACAAGACCGCAACGCCTACCAAGCGCTGTTTCGGGAACGTCAGGTGCACAAGGTCTACGAAGCGGTGGCGCCCTACCGCCCCGAGCTGGCCCTGGCCCTGCCGCTGACGCGACGCAGCCGCATCGAAGCCTGCGCCACACAGTTTTTTCGCTCCGAGGAAACACAGGGCACACCCAACTGCGAGACCACGCTGTCGCTGCTCAAGGTGCAAGGCGACAGCGCGCTCTATCGCTTAGAGCCCCTCACCGGCAAACGCCACCAACTGCGCATCCATATGAACGCGTTGGGGCTGCCGATTGAAGGCGATCAGTTCTACCCGCAGGTGCTGCGCGGATCCGAAGACGGAGAAGACTTCAGTCAGCCGCTGCAACTGTTGGCGCGCAGTTTGTCGTTCACCGACCCCGTCACAGGTCAACCGCGCAACTTCACCAGCGGGCAAAGCTTGCGCGTGTCGGTCTGATCCAGCAACGCTGCGAGCCAGAGGCCGACTCAGGCACCGATTTCCCGGGCGGTGATCTGGTACTTGAAGCTGTCTGGCGCGTAAGAGTCCAGACGACCCTCTGCGGTCTCTGCCACCGGGTACATCAAAAAGCCCAAGCGCTCATCTTTGCTGCCCGGCAGCGCCACATCATGGGCGGTGTTCCAGCCCATCCAGTTGCCCTCCCAACCCCCAAACAAGGTGGTGTAGACGGGTTTGACCACAGGGTTGTCGGTGCGTTTGATCCACTCAGGCGTTTCCAAACGCATGACCTTGGCCACATCCGCCGGGTCCATCGCCACCCACCCATGGGCTTGCAGGTAGACCTCGGCACGGCAGTGTTGGGCACCTTTCAAACTGGCAGGATTGCCCGACAGTTCTTTGTAGCCAAAGGCTGAAGGCACCAAACGAATGCCGTACACATCGCGTGCAGGCACGCCCACCGAGCGGCACAGCCCCACAAACAAGGCGTTGATGTCTGCGCATTTACCGCCCAGGTTGCCGGTCTCCAGCATGGCTTTGATGTCGCCCTCACCGCAACCGCGCACCTTGGGTTCGCGCCAGGCATTGGCCACCACCCAGTTGTAAATGGCGCGGGCTTTTTGCACATCGGTGTGGGCCCCTTGGGTGGCTGCCAGCGCGGTGGTGCGCACAATGCCATCGGTCGGCAGCAAGTGCGTGGCACGGGTGTAAAAACGCTGCGTGCCCGCATCTTCACGCGTGAAACCAGGGCTGGCGGCAAGGTCCAAATTGACTTGGCGGTTTTGCGTTTGCACGCGGCTGGTGATTTCCACAAACGGCTTACCCACGTTGGCTGAAAAGTCGCTGTAGAGCATGCGCGCGCCTTCTTTGCCGTCGCTGGTCATGCGCGATGTGCCGTTGCTGGCAAAGCTGCTCTCCAGCGAACGCTGCCAATCCGAGTTGATGCTGGGCACGGGCAACCACACACGCGTGGCGCCTTTGGCTTCGGCAATATCCACACGGGTGGTCACCTCAAAGGTGCGCCAAAGGCCCGCTTGTGGCGCAAAGCGACGCTCGCTGCTGGTGGAAGAGGTTTGGGCACGCACAAAGCTGGGCACACCGGCAAGGGTAGCCAACGCAGCGGCCCCCTTGAGAAGGGAACGACGCACGGGGGTCATGAAGAGATCTCCGAAATAGGATGAAGACCTGTCGGCACACTCGAGGCGCAACGGCTGCTGCACCAATGCCCCGAAGGCAGGTCGCTCTGCGCAACCGCGCAAGAGCGGGTGGATTATCGCTTGAGGCTTAAAGCGGGTACTTCGGCTGGCGCTGAGGTGGGTGCTGGGCTGGGCGCTTGAAGGTGCGACGTTTGCGCCAGCTGAGTCAGCCAGGTTTGCGCGTCACGCCCACTCCAGTCCACATCGCCCATCACGCGCCAGCGGGCTTGGCCATCGGACCCGATCAGTACGGTGGTAGGAAACACCATCACGCCCCAGCGCTTGGCCAGCTCGCCCTTGGGGTCGAGCAGCACAGGAAAGGTCAGCCCCGTGGCTTGCACGTAGCGCGCCACGCGCGACGCAGGTTCGCGCACGTTGACGCTCAGCACCAACGTGCTGCTGTCGCTGATGTCGTGCAGGGTTTGCAAGGTGGGCAACTCTTCTTTGCAGGGCGCACACCAGGTGGCCCAAAAGTTCAGCACCACGGTTTTGTCAAGCAAGTCAGCGCGGGACCAGACCTTGCCTTGCAAGTCGGCCACTTCCAGTTTGGGTGTTGGTGTCTTGCCCGGCCAGGGCGACTTGTCGAACTGGGCCATGGCTGGCCACAGACACAAGCCCAACACCCCTGCCAGCACCCAGCGCCACACGTTCACAATGCCACGACGCACACGCTGCACCCGCCACATGGGCCACATCCGGCGGCGGCTGCGCACCGGCATGTCGCGTGAGCCGCAGGCGCACATCACAGGCGCTCAGCCACCCACGCGTGCACGCTGGCCAAGGCCTTGTCCACGCCTGCGGGCTGGGTGCCACCGGCCATGGCCATATCGGGCTTGCCACCGCCCTTGCCACCGACTTGCTGGGCCACAAAGTTCACCAGCTCGCCGGCTTTGACGCGGCCCATGGTGTCGGCGGTCACGCCCGCGCTGAGGTGCACCTTCTCGCCATCAACCGAGGCCAGCACGATGGCCGCTGTCTTGAGCTTATCTTTGAGTTTGTCCACGGTGTCACGCAAGGTCTTGGCATCCGCCCCATCCAGCTTGGCGGCCAGCACCTTGACGCCTTTGACATCGACCGACTGGGTCATCAACTCGTCGCCTTGGAACGAGGCCAATTTGCCTTTGAGGGACGACAGTTCTTTTTCCAGCGACTTGACTTGGTCCAGCACCTGAGCAATGCGGTGGTTGAGTTCAGCCGTGGGTGCCTTGAAGGCACCCGCGGCATGGGCCACGGTGTCTTCGAGGGTTTGCAAATAGTGCAAAGCGTTCTGACCCGTCACCGCTTCGATGCGGCGCACACCCGCGGCCACGCCGCTCTCGCCCACCACCTTGAACAAGCCAATGTCGCCCGTGGCTTTGACGTGAGTGCCCCCGCACAGCTCGCGGCTGGAGCCGATGTCGAGCACGCGCACGGTCTCGCCGTACTTCTCGCCAAACAACATCATGGCGCCGGTTTTTTGGGCCGACTCAATGTCCATCACACGCGCCTGGGCTGCGGCATTGGCCAAGATTTCGGCGTTCACACGGGCTTCAATCTCGCGCACTTGGGGCTCGGTCACGGGCGCGTTGTGGGCAAAGTCAAAGCGTGTGCGCTCGGCATTCACCAAGCTGCCTTTTTGCTGCACATGGTCACCCAGCACCTCGCGCAAGGCCTTGTGCATCAAGTGTGTGGCCGAGTGGTTGCGCACCGTGGCGGCGCGGGCTGCGGTGTTCACCTCGGCCTGCACATGGTCGCCCACGGCCAAAGTGCCTTGGGTCAAGGTGCCGTGGTGGCCATACACATCGGCTTTGATCTTGAGGGTGTCTTCCACCGCGAACTGGGCAGAGCCGCTCACCAACACACCTTCGTCGCCCACCTGTCCGCCACTCTCGGCGTAGAACGGGGTGGTGTTCAACACCACCACGCCGCTTTGGCCGTGCTTGAGTTCGGCCACCGAGGTGCCGTCCAAGTACACCGCCACCACTTGGGCGGTGGCTTTGAGGTCGTCATAGCCCACAAAGGTGTTGCCTGCCCCCGTGTACTCCAAGGCCTTGTCCATCTTGAACTTGCCAGCGGCGCGGGCTTGGTTCTTTTGCTTTTCCATCGCGGCATGAAAGCCGGCTTCGTCCACGCTCAGGCCGCGCTCGCGGCACACGTCGGCCGACAAGTCGAGCGGAAAACCGAAGGTGTCGTGCAGCTTGAAGGCCACTTCTCCGGGCAACTCTTTGACGCCGCCGTCCAAGGCCGCATCCAAAATTTGCATGCCAATTTCAAGCGTCTCAAAGAAGCGCTCTTCTTCCACACGCAAGATGTCGGTGATGCGCTCGGCTTGGTTGGCCAAGTTGGGATAGGCCGCGCCCATGAGCTGGACCAGGTCGGGCACCAACTTGTGAAAGAACGGCTTTTTCTGGCCCAGCAAATACCCGTGGCGAATGGCGCGGCGAATGATGCGGCGCTGCACATAACCACGCCCTTCGTTGCTGGGCACCACGCCATCGCTCACCAAGAAGGCGGTGGCACGGATGTGGTCGGCTATCACGCGCAAGCTCTTGTGGCCCAGGTCTTGACAGCCCGTCTCGCGTGAGGCGGCTTTGATGAGCGAGTCAAAGATGTCGATTTCATAGTTGCTGTGCACGTGCTGCAAGATGGCGGCTAGGCGCTCCAGGCCCATGCCGGTGTCCACACACGGTGCAGGCAAGCGGGTGACAGAGCCGTCTTCGGCCATGTTGAACTGCATGAACACGTTGTTCCAGATCTCGATGAAGCGGTCGCCGTCTTCGTCGGGGCTGCCGGGTGGGCCGCCGGGGATGTGGTCGCCGTGGTCATAGAAGATCTCAGAGCACGGGCCACACGGTCCGGTGTCGGCCATCATCCAGAAGTTGTCGCTCTTGTAGCGCCCACCCTTGTTGTCGCCGATGCGAATCACGCGCTCAGGGGCTAAGCCAATTTCTTTGGTCCAAATGTCGTAGGCCTCGTCGTCCTCTTGGTACACGGTGGCCAGCAAACGATCCGCAGGCAGCTTGTAGACCTCGGTCAGCAACTCCCAGGCCCACTTGAGCGACTCACGCTTGAAGTAGTCGCCAAAGCTCCAGTTGCCCAGCATTTCAAAGAAGGTGTGGTGACGGGCGGTGTAGCCCACGTTTTCCAGGTCGTTGTGCTTGCCACCGGCCCGCAGACACGCCTGCACAGAAGCAGCACGCACGTAGGAGCGTTTGTCTGACCCTAAGAACACGTCTTTGAACTGCACCATGCCCGAGTTGGTGAACATCAAGGTGGGGTCATTGCCCGGCACCAAGGGACTCGAAGCCACCACGGTATGGCCCTTAGAGGCAAAAAAGTCCAGAAAGGTTTTGCGAATGTCCGCGACGGTGAATTGGGGGGTAGTCATCCTCAAATTATAGGTTTGGGCAGTTGACAGACGCCTGCCAGACACCTCAGGCACCCAGCAGACGCTATGCTTGCAAGATTGCTAGGAGACACCCCATGATGAACGCCCCCCTCTCACTGCTGAATGACCCCAGCTTGCTGAAAACAGATGCCCTGATCAATGGTCAATGGCTCAAAGGCAGCAGCCGCTTTGACGTGCACGACCCAGCCACGGGCGAAAAACTGGCCGACGTGGCCAACCTAGGCACTGCGGAGGCCGAAGCCGCCATTGCTGCGGCCAATGCTGCATGGCCTGCTTGGCGCAGCAAAACCAGCAAAGAGCGCAGCATCATCTTGCGCAAGTGGTTTGACTTGCTCATGGCCAACGTCGACGACTTGGGCCGTCTGATGACCGCCGAACAGGGCAAGCCCTTTGCCGAAGCCAAAGGCGAAGTGGTCTACGGCGCCAGCTTTGTCGAGTGGTATGCCGAAGAGGCCAAACGCGTCAACGGCGAAACCCTGCCCCAATTCGACAACAACCGCCGCCTGATGGTGCTGCGCCAGCCCATTGGCGTTTGCGCCGCCATCACGCCATGGAACTTTCCGCTCGCCATGATCACCCGCAAAGTAGCCCCTGCGTTGGCCGCCGGTTGCCCCGTGGTCATCAAGCCCGCAGAACTCACACCGCTCACGGCACTGGCAGCCGCAGAGTTGGCCATGCGCGCCGGCATTCCAGCAGGCGTGCTGAATGTGCTCACCGCCGACAGCGACAACAGCATCGCCGTGGGTAAGGTGTTTTGCGCCAGCGATGTGGTGCGCCACATCAGCTTCACCGGCTCCACCGAAGTGGGCCGCATCTTGATGGCGCAGTCGGCACCCAGCATCAAAAAACTCGCGCTGGAGTTGGGTGGCAATGCCCCCTTCATCGTGTTTGACGACGCCGACATCGACAGCGCAGTCGAAGGCGCCATGGCCAGCAAATACCGCAACGCCGGCCAAACTTGCGTGTGCGCCAACCGCATCTACGTGCAAGACGCGGTGTACGACGAGTTTGTGCAAAAGTTTGCCGCCAAGGTCAAAGCCCTCAAGGTGGGCAACGGATTCGATGAAGGCGTGATGCAAGGCCCCTTGATTGAGTCTGCGGCCATTGAAAAAGTGGAGCGCCATGTGCAAGACGCCCTCAGCAAAGGCGGCAAGCTGTTGACCGGAGGCCACAAACTAGAAGGCCAGTTCTTCCAACCCACCGTGATCGCCGAAGCGCGCGCCGACATGCTGTGCGCACGCGAAGAAACCTTTGGCCCCTTTGCACCGGTGTTTCGCTTCAAGCAGGAGCAAGAAGCCATCGACGCGGCCAACCACACCGAGTTTGGTTTGGCCAGCTACTTCTACAGCCGCGATGTCGGCCGCATTTTCCGTGTTAGTGAAGCGCTTGAATACGGCATGGTGGGCATCAATGTGGGCATCATCGCCACCGAGCATGTGCCCTTTGGTGGCGTCAAGCAGTCAGGCTTGGGCCGCGAGGGCTCGCACCACGGCATGGACGAGTATTTGGAAATCAAATACCTGTGCTTGGGTGACATCTTGAAATAAGGGCTTATAAAGAAGGGGCAAAGTCCCCTCTTTCAGGTCAAATAGGATCACAATATCCAATACATACTTGGCTCACTATTACAATAATTTAAAACATAAAATATCAACGTACCCATCATGACTGCAAAACACATCTACCTGCGTTTCTTAAACATCGTCCATGCCTTGGAAGGCGGAAACAACGCGCCGACCATGGACTTGGACGCCAAAAAATTGCTGGAAATGATTTTTGTCCGTTATGCCGACGACAAGCCCATGACGGTCACAGATGCCATGGCTCTGAGTCAAATTGCCTCACCTGCCACCATCCATCGCAAGCTTGACCAGTTGCGTGAATTGGGCATGATCGACACCGCCTTTGAAGGCAAAAATCGCCGAACCAAGTACTTGGTTCCGACACAAACAGCCCATGATTATTTCGAAAGCATTGGTCAAGCCATGAACCAAGCGATGAACCCAGCCTGACCTTTCTGTACGAAAAAAGCCATGCTGATTCCGGTCAGCGTGGCTTTTTTTATGGGCTCCCCCAGGGTCTTAAAGTTTCCACTCGCGGCGGAACATCTCTTCCATCTCGCGACGCACTTTCACCACCTGGCTTGATGCATCAAAATCGACATCGCTCCAAGACACCACATGCCCTGCAGAAATATCGCGCTTGAGCACCATGTGGTGCGCCAAGCCAATCGGCAAGCCGCCCAGGCGCAAAGAGTCTGCCGCAGGAATTACCTTGCCGTACACCGTGAAGCCGCCTTCGCCATCCAAGGTCTCTCCCGCTTTGAGTGCGCGCTTAGCCGTAGCCACCACATCGCCGCGCCAGTCACCCGTCGCCCCCGTGGCTTCGCCGCGTAGCGCAATGCTGGCCACCGAAATACCCAACTCCAAACCAATCAGGTGGTACGGCTTGTACATCGCGGCATAGCGGCCTGTGCTGTCGGTTTTCAAGCCATATTGCGAGAAGCAGTCCATCACATACTGGCTGGGCGCCTCGAAGACGGCATAAACGCCCCAGCGTAAATCGCGAAACACCGGACGGCCATCACGCTCGATGGAAGACACCACTTCGACCGTGCCTTTTTGAGACAAGATACCGCCATCGCTCACGGGACGCAAAATATGCGGTAAGTCGTCGACGCCGCAAGGCGGAAACAGCAAGCCATCGCTGGGGGGCAGCAAGTCACAACCATTGGCCACAGCCGCCATTTCCAACGCCGACTTGGTGCCATCGAGGAACGAGTTGAACATCTGGGCATTGAAGTCACCGCCAGCCACCTGCGCTTCGCTGAAGCCATAGTGACCCCACACCGTCTCGGGGGTGGACTGGTGGTAAATGGGCAGGTACTTGGTACCTTTGCCCGCACACACCACCTCCAGGCCAATGGTGCGCGCCCAATCCACCAACTCGGCAATCAAAGCGGGTTGGTCGCCCGACGCCATGGAATAGATGATGCCTGCCTGCGCAGCCCTGCGCGCGAGCAAGGGGCCTGCCAGCACATCGGCCTCGACGTTGACCATGATGATGTGTTTGCGGTGCTCACAGCACAGCAAGGCGTGACGCACCCCTGCGGCTGGACTCCCCGTCGAGTCGATCACCATGTCGATATGGTCACTGGCAATCACAGCGTGCGCGTCATCGGTGATGAAAGTGGCACCGGTCTTGGCAGCTTCGGCCAAAGAGATGGCGCTGTAGTTGGGCTCTGACCAACCCACGCGCGCCAACGATGCTTTGGCACGGTCTGGTGATAAATCGATCACGGCCACCAAGTGAATACCCGGCGTGCGTGGCACTTGTGACAAATACATGGAGCCAAACTTGCCAGCGCCAATGATGGCCACGCGCACTGGCTTGTGGTCGACAGAACGGGCTTTGAGTTGCTGAATCAATGACATGAGAATTTCCTAAAAACAGGGAAGAACGCTGGGCTTCAAAGGCCTAAAACCAATATCGAAGGCAAAACGCTTCGCCTCACTGTAGGTTGAAATATACCGAGGTGGCACCTC
>CAIMWY010000409.1 GCA_903845315.1 uncultured Burkholderiales bacterium | reverse complement strand
TACCAAAAACGCAACGAGACACAGGAAATTTTCATTCCCGTGGCCGAGCGTTTGGGCAACGAGGTATTCGAATTCAAGAACGTCAGCAAGTCTTTTGGCGACCGCGTGCTGATCGACAACCTGAGTTTTCAAGTGCCAGCGGGTGCCATTGTGGGCATCATCGGTCCCAACGGAGCCGGCAAGTCCACCTTGTTCAAGCTGATTGCGGGCAAAGAAAAGCCCGACACTGGCGAGGTGAAAGTGGGCCAAACCGTGAAGATGGCCTTTGTGGATCAGACCCGTGATGACTTGAACGATGAAAAAACTGTCTGGGAAGACATTTCAGGCGGGCTAGACATCCTGACCGTGGGCAAGTTCCAAATGCCCAGCCGCGCTTACTGCGGGCGCTTCAACTTCAACGGGGGCGACCAGCAAAAAAAGGTCGGCATGTTGTCGGGTGGTGAACGCGGTCGTTTGCATTTGGCCAAGACCTTGATCGAAGGCGGCAACGTGTTGCTGCTCGACGAACCATCGAACGACTTGGACGTGGAGACCTTGCGTGCGCTGGAAGATGCGCTGTTGGAGTTTGCTGGGTCGGTGATGGTGATCAGCCATGACCGATGGTTTCTCGACCGCATTGCCACCCATATCTTGGCGGCTGAAGGCGATAGCCAGTGGGTGTTCTTTGACGGCAACTACCAAGAGTACGAAGCCGACAAGAAGAAGCGCCTAGGTGAAGAAGGTGCCAAGCCCAAGCGCGTGCGCTTTAAGGCCTTGAAGTAATTTCTCTTCCTCTGCGCAAAAGGCTCAGTTCATTTGAACTGAGCCTTTTTTACTGGGTGTTCGGTGAGGTCTTGTTTGTGTGGGTCACAGGCGTCATGGCTGGCCACCAGTGCTGGCCCAGTCGCAACTCGGTGGCCGCCTGGACTGCATGGACCACCGCCATGGCAGTGACCTCTGCGGCCAGCGTGCTCAGCAGCATCATGTCGGCCGCTTGGCCGCTGGTGCCGGTGCCCAGGGCAAACAGCGTGTCCCCATCGAGCGGCGTGTGGACGGGGCGAATGCTGCGTGCCAAACCGTCGTGGGCCACTTGAGCCAAGCGCTGAGCTTGCGCTTTGGTCAGCATCGCATCCGTGGCCACCACGCCAATGGTGGTGTTGCTGCCTGCTGGCACTGTGCTGAGCACATCACCCGCGAGTTGAGCCCGGCGGATATCCAGCAGTTCTAGGCTATCGGGTGCGCAGCGGGCACCTGCCAGCAGTTGTCCCGTCAACGGGTCCACCACATCCCCTAGCGCGTTACAAACCACCAGGGCGGCCACCGTCACGCCGTTGACCGTGAGTGCGGCGCTGCCCACGCCGCCTTTCATGGCGCAGTCAGGGCCATTCATCTTGCCCACGGTCGCGCCCGCGCCTGCGCCCACATTGCCTTGCAAGACAGGGTCTGAGCTTGCATTGACGCAGGCCAAGTAGCCAGCTTGGGCATCGGGTCGAATGCGAGGACCGGTTTGCGACCAGTCATCCACCAGCAAATCAAACACCACGGCGGCCGGCACGATGGGCACGCGCACAGGGCCTACGGGCAGGCCATGGCCGTTTTCTTCTAACCAGCGCATGACGCCTGAGGCAGCGTCAAGCCCAAAGGCGCTGCCACCACTGAGCATGATCGCATGCACCTGTTGGACTGAATTTTCGGGGGCCAACAGATCGGTTTCGCGGGTGCCAGGGGCTGCGCCTCTGACGTCCACGCCTGCCACGGCACCCAGCGGAGACAACACCACCGTACATCCGGTGGGGCGACGCGTGTCTGTGAAGTGACCGACCAAAATCCCAGAAATTTGCGTCAGTGTGGAGTTTTTCATGTTTTTTTAGAATTGAATTTTCTTGTTTAAAACCTTTAAAATAACAATTAAGTATTAATTTAAAAGCAAGGATTCATCATGGCCTTCACATCCATCAAAGAGCCCTACGATGGCAATTGTGGATCTAGCTATGCCGCCAAAGTCTTGGGTGTATCGGTTGGGACCGTTCATGGGTTGGTCAAAAGCAATGATTTGAAAGCTTGGAAAACCCAAGGGGGTCATCGTCGCATTTCTTTGCAATCGATACAAGAATACCAACGCCGACACAACCTTGCTGGTGCATCAACTGGGCCCGGTGAGAACCGATTGCGTGTCATGGCGGTGGAGGACGACGACACAACACGTCTCATGTTGCAAGCCAATATCGATAAATGGGATTTACCTATCGATGCCGTGATGTACACCTCAGCTGTCGAGGCCTTGTTGGATATGCCTCGGTGGCAACCTGATGTGCTGTTGACCGATTTGCGCATGCCTCATGTGGATGGCTTTGAGTTTTTGAAAATACTCAGCGAGCATGCCATGTTCAGCAGTCTCACGATCGTGGCAATCACCGGCATGAGTGCAAAAGAAATTCGAGCAAAGGGCGGCTTACCCGATGGCGTGCAACTGCTGCAAAAACCGATCGATTTAGAGTGGTTGCGTGGTTTTTTTGATGCGTTGTTGTCGATGCGCCAAACCAACCGCCGAACGCGCGGGTAACCATCGCCATTAGGCGCACGGATAGAGGTGGGTTAAGGGCCTTCCCCGATGGGCATGCACCCATCAGCAGGCTAAGCTGTTGGGATGAAAGCACACCATCGTTTTTGGCCCGCACGATTGCCGCATGCCATCTCTGTTCCCGACACATCTTTGTGGAACAACTTAAAGACCAGTGCGCGCCGTTATCCCGATAAAGCGGCGCTGATTTTTTTTGGCCAACGCTTGAGCTATGCGGTCTTAGAGGCGCAAGCTAAAAAGCTTGCCGCACATTTGCAGCACCTGGGTGTGAAAAAGGGCGATCGGGTGGTTCTGAATATGCAGAACTGCCCGCAGTTGGTGATTGCGCATTTCGCCATATTGCGTGCCAACGCCGTGGTGGTGCCGGTCAACCCGATGAACCGAGCCGAAGAACTCAAGCACTACATCACCGACCCCGATGCACGTGTGGCCATTACCACTGCCGATTTGGCCCCAGAGTTGGCCAGCGCCAACAACCAATTGCCTGCTTCACAACGTTTGGCGCACTTGGTGGTGACGCATTTCACCGATGCTTTTAATGCGCAGGTGACAGGCGACGATGCGCCGCCTGTGGCTTGGCACGCGTGGTTGTTGACCCAACACCCGTTGCCCAAATTAGATGGGGGTGAAGCCCACACCTGGCAGGACGCACTGGCCTGTGCTCACAAGGTGGGGCCCCTGTTGACGGGGCCCGATGACTTGGCGGTGTTGCCCTACACCAGTGGCACCACTGGCTTGCCCAAAGGTTGTATGCACCCGCACCGCAGCATCATGCACAACGCCATGGCGACGGCCATTTGGAGCGGCAGCACCCACGAGAACGTGGGGCTGTTGGTGGTACCGATGTTTCATATCACTGGCATGACCAGCGTCATGCACGCGGGCATCTATCTGGGATCGACCCTGGTGCTGATGCCGCGCTGGGACCGCGAGCTGGCCGGGCGCTTGATCTCGAAATGGCAGATCACCCATTGGACCAACATTCCCACCATGGTGATCGACTTGTTGGGCAGCCCCAACTTTGACAAGTTCAGTTTGCAGAGTTTGGTTCACATCGGTGGTGGCGGCGCTGCCATGCCGCAAGCGGTGGCGCAGCGTTTATTGGAGTTGTATGGCTTGCGTTACAGCGAGGGCTATGGCCTGACAGAAACCGCAGCCCCTTCACACAACAACCCGCCCGATGCGCCCAAACAGCAGTGCTTGGGCATTCCGTTCATGAGCACCGATGCACGCATCGTCGACCCAGAAACATTGCAAGAGTTAGCGCAGGGCGAATCCGGTGAAATCGTCATCCATGGCCCCGAGGTGTTCGATGGGTATTGGAAACAACCCGAGGCCACCGATGCAGCGTTCTTTGAACTCGATGGCAAGCGCTTCTTTCGCTCAGGCGATTTGGGTCGGGTCGACCAGGACGGGTATTTCTTCATCACCGATCGCCTCAAACGCATGATCAATGCGTCGGGATTCAAGGTTTGGCCGGCCGAGGTGGAGGCCTTGATGTTCAAGCACCCCGCCATCCAAGAGGCCTGCATCATCTCAGCGCGTGACAGCTACCGTGGCGAGACCGTCAAAGCCGTGGTGGTGTTGCGCGCCAGCCATCAAGGCTTGGTGACTGAGCCAGACATCATTGCCTGGTGTCGAGACCACATGGCGGTTTACAAGGCCCCCACCCAAGTTCAATTTGTCGATGCCCTACCCAAGAGTGGCAGTGGCAAAGTCATGTGGCGTGCCTTGCAAGAGGCTCAGACCGCAGGCGCACAGCTAAAGCCCGCGTGACAGCCGGCTTTTGTCGGTGCGGGTAAGCTACGCCCCGTGCTCAAACTATCTGTCCTCGACCAATCCGCTGCGGCAGCAGGCCGCCACCAAGACACCGCCATTCGCCAGACCTTGGCGCTCGCCAGTCTTTGCGAAGCCTGGGGTTACCACCGCTTTTGGGTCAGCGAACACCACAGCCACCCCAGCATCGTCGGCACTGCACCTGAGGTGCTGATGGCCGCCATTGCGGCCCGCACCACGCGCATCCGCTTGGGGTCTGCAGGCGTCATGCTGCCGCACTATGCGCCACTCAAAGTGGCTGAACAATTCCGTGTGCTCGACGCCTTGGCGCCCGGGCGCATCGACCTGGGCGTGGGTCGCGCCCCGGGCAGCGACGGGCGCACCGCCCAACTGCTCAACCCCGACCGCCATGCCTCAGACAACTTTCCCCAGCAGGTCTTGGAGCTGCAAGCCTGGGTCACCGGCCAGCCCATTCCTGCCGGGCATCCAGGACACGGCGTGTTCGCCTACCCCAGCGGCCCGACCGCGCCTGCGGTGTGGATGCTGGGCAGCTCGGACTACGGCGCGCAACTGGCCGCCCATCTGAGCCTGCCCTATGCCTTTGCCTACTTCATCACCGACGGGCAGGGGGCCGATGCAGCACTGCGTTTGTACCGTGCCAACTTTCGCCCGAGTGAGGGTATGGCTAAACCGCATGCCACCGTGTGCGTGTGGGCCCTGGCGGCCGACACCGAAGACGAGGCGTGGGCGCTGTTTCAAAGCCGTGCGCGCTGGCGCATGGACCGCAATTCAGGCCGCATTGGCCCCATCCTGCCGCCCGATCAGGCGCTGCGTGACTACACGCCATCTGAGCATGTGGCCTTGGCCGAGATGCGTGCCAATGCTATTGTGGGAAGCGCCCCTCAAGTCGCCACCAAACTGCGTGCCTTGGCCGAGCGTTTGCAAGTAGACGAGGTGGTACTGATCACCTGGACCCACGACCCAGCCGCACAAAGCCGTTCTTACGAATTGCTGGCGCGTGAATTCGCGCTCAGCTGAATAAATTTTCCCCTCTCAACACGGAGCTTCCTCATGTTTTCAACCGCCATTGCCGGTAGCCTGCCCAAACCCGAGTGGTTGGCCGAGACCAACAAACTCTGGCC
>CAIMWY010000408.1 GCA_903845315.1 uncultured Burkholderiales bacterium | reverse complement strand
TGTGAATGCAGTGCTCTACCCCTGAGCTAACCGCCCTTTCCCATTTCTGGAAAGAGGCAAATTATGCCATAGAAATTTCGGCTTTTCGCCATACGGTTTGTCCACCACTAGACTTGTCGAGTTGGTTAAGCACATCGTTGTGTTGCAGCAGTTCTTGCTCAGAAGCCACGATGACAGGCAACACCAAACCGCTGAGGTCTACCTGCTCGGTCGTGCTGTTTGCGGAGTCATCTGCGGTGTCGGCTTCCATTAACAGAGCATCTTGCCCGCGTGTCATGTTGATGTAGACGTCGGCCAACAACTCGGCATCAAGCAAGGCACCGTGCAGCGTGCGGCCCGAGTTGTCTACTTCTAAACGGTCACACAAGGCGTCCAAAGAGTTGCGTTTTCCGGGGAACATTTCCTTGGCCATGACCAAGGTGTCGGTGATGCAGCCCACATAACTTGCAAAAGTTTTGTGCCCTGCTTGACTGAGCTCTTTATTGAGAAAGCTCAGGTCAAACGGTGCGTTGTGAATCAAGATGTCGGCACCATGCAAGAAGTCCACCAGCTCCTGTGCCACTTCGGCAAACTTCGGCTTGTCGCGCAAAAACTCATTGCTGATGCCGTGCACCTTGAGCGCATCTTCATGGCTGTCGCGCTCGGGGTTCAAATAGAAATGCAGGTTGTTGCCTGTGAGCTTTCGGTTGATCAATTCAACGCAGCCTATTTCGATGATGCGATCCCCTGCATCAGCCGACAAGCCAGTGGTTTCGGTGTCTAGAAAAATTTGACGCATGCTCAGTGGTTTTCTTTGGCGTGGTTGATGGTGTATTTTGGAATTTCCACCACCAAGTTTTGCTGCGCCACGATGGCTTGGCAACTCAAGCGTGAATTGGGCTCTAAGCCCCAAGCGCGATCGAGCAGGTCTTCTTCGGTTTCTTCCAACTCGTTGAGCGACTTAAAGCCTTCGCGCACCACCACGTGGCAGGTGGTACAAGCGCAACTCATGTCGCAGGCATGCTCGATGTGGATGTTATTTTCCAACAAGGCTTCACAAATGGTGCTGCCCGACGCCACCTGAAGCTCTGCGCCTTGAGGGCAGAGTTCGGCATGGGGCAAGATTTTGATGACTGGCATTACAGGGTCTCGATGTTTTGACCAGCTAAGGCGTGCTGGATTCCACGGTTCATACGTTGTGCGGCAAAGGCTTCGGTGCCTTTGGCCAGTGCTTCTGTGGCAGCCTCAATGGCTGACGCATCGGTCAATTGTTTGGCGGCTAGGGTGGCAAGCATCAACGCATCAATATGGGTGCGCGACTCTGGAGAAAGCAAGTCACCATCGGCTTGCAGCGCGCTTTGGGTGGCAAGCCACATGCGGTCGGCGTCGACCCGGGCTTCCACCAAGGCGCGAGCTTGTATGTCTTGCTCGGCTGTTTTGAAGCTGTCTTGCAGCATGTGGGCAATTTGGTCGTCTGACAAGCCATAGCTGGGTTTGACGGTGATGTTGGCCTCGACGCCACTCATTTGTTCACGCGCGGCGACGCTGAGCAAACCGTCCGCATCAACGGTGAAGGTCACACGGATGCGTGCAGCGCCAGCGGCCATAGGCGGGATTCCGCGCAGCTCAAAACGGGCCAAGCTGCGGCAGTCAGCCACCAAGTCGCGCTCACCTTGCACCACGTGCAAAGCCAAGGCGGTTTGGCCGTCTTGGTAGGTGGTGAAGTCTTGTGCCATGGCTGTAGGAATGGTTTGGTTGCGCGGCACGATGCGCTCAGCCAAACCGCCCATGGTCTCGATACCCAAAGACAAAGGAATCACATCAAGCAGCAGCAACTCACCATCGGGGTTGTTGCCGGCCAATTGGTTGGCTTGAATGGCGGCGCCCAAGGCGACCACTTCATCGGGATTGAGGTTGTTGAGTGGGGCGCGCCCCAGCAAGGCCTCAACCGCCAACTGGATTTGCGGCATGCGGGTGGAGCCGCCGACCATGACCACGCCCTGTACATCGTCTTTGCTGAGTTGGGCATCGCGCAGGGCTTTGCGCACTGCAGCCAAGGTGCGCTGGGTGAGCGTAGCGGTGACCGCGTCAAACTCGGCGCGTGACACGGTATGCGAGACGTCACCGCCAGACAGCGACACGGCAAATGTGGCGGACTGGCTGGACGACAAGGCTTCTTTGCAAGCGCGTGCGGCCACCAACACGCGGGCTTTGTCGGCGGCTGTGTCAATGCGACCGCCCGTGGCAGCTTGCACATGGTCTGCCAAGACACGGTCGTAATCGTCGCCACCCAGGGCAGAGTCGCCGCCAGTGGCAAGCACCTCAAACACCCCACGGGAGAGACGAAGAATAGAAATATCAAAGGTGCCGCCACCCAAGTCGTACACGGCGTACACGCCTTCGCTGGCTTGGTCTAAGCCATAGGCAATGGCCGCAGCGGTGGGTTCGTTGATCAAGCGCAGCACGTTCAAGCCGGACAATTGCGCGGCGTCTTTGGTGGCTTGGCGCTGTGCATCGTCAAAGTAGGCAGGCACAGTGATCACGGCGCCATAGAGGTCGTCGTTGAAGGTGTCTTCGGCACGGAAGCGCAAAGTGGCCAAAATTTCGGCGCTCACTTCCACCGGCGACTTCTCCCCCGCACGGGTGTGAATGGCCAGCATGCCGGGTTTGTCGACAAACTGATAAGGCAGTTTGTCGCTGTTGGCAATGTCGGCCACGCCTCGTCCCATAAAGCGCTTGACCGACACCAAGGTGTTTTGCGGGTCATCAACCTGCGCCAGCAACGCAGCACGGCCAATCTGACGTCCATCGCCCTCCAAATAACGCACGGCCGAAGGCAAGATAACCTCGCCCTCGCTGTCGGGCAGACACTCGGCCACGCCATGGCGCACGCTGGCCACCAGAGAGTGGGTGGTGCCTAGGTCGATGCCTACCGCAATACGACGTTGGTGGGGGTCCGGCGCTTGACCGGGTTCTGAAATCTGTAACAAAGCCATGGTGTGTATTGTCGCTTTGAGGCTTGGTCTGTCTTAGCTGCGCTCGAGCGCGTCGAGTCGTTGTTCAATGTCACGGGCAAAGCGCGCGATGAACATCAGCGCCCTTACCTCTTGTGCTGCCTGGGGTAAATCATGGGCCACATCAATGCGGTGTTCGCACCGGGTCAAGCCCTCTCGGTGCGACTGGTTCACTTCATCCTGCAAGGCCTCTAGGGCTGCCAGATCGGCGGCCTCGTCCAAGGCTTCACGCCAACTCATTTGCTGCATCAAAAAAGCTGCAGGCATGGCGGTGTTGTTTTCTGCCTGAATGGGCGCACCGCCCAGTTCGCACAGATAAGCCGCGCGACGCAATGGGTCTTTGAGGCGTTGGTAAGCCTCATTGATGCGCACCGACCACTGCATGGCTACGCGTTGCGCGGCCGTGCCCTGTGCCGAAAATTTATCGGGGTGCGCTTGGCGCTGCAGGTCTTTCCAACGGGTGTCGATCTCTGCCCGGCTTTGGTCAAATCGTTGGGGCAGATCAAACAGTGCAAAGTCGTTGTCGGCCAGCTGAGCAGACAGCGGCAGGTCTGATGCGCTCACGTCAGATCCGGAACGACTCACCGCAGCCGCAGCGATCGCGCTCGTTGGGGTTGAGGAACTTGAAGCCTTCGTTCAAGCCTTCGCGCACAAAGTCCAACTGGGTGCCATCGATATAGGCCAGGCTTTTGGGATCAACCAACACCTTGACGCCATGGTCTTCAAAAATCACGTCTTCGGGTGAAGACTCGTCCACGTACTCGAGCTTGTAGGCCAAGCCAGAGCAACCCGTGGTTTTGACGCCTAAACGAACGCCCACGCCTTTACCGCGTTTGGCCAAGTAGCGGGTCACGTGCCGAGCAGCGGCTTCTGTCAAAGTGACGGACATCTTGGTTCTCGTTGACTCAGTGGGCGTGTTTCTTTTTGTAATCGTCCACGGCGGCCTTGATGGCGTCTTCGGCCAAGATGGAGCAGTGAATTTTCACGGGCGGCAGTGCGAGCTCTTCAGCGATTTCGCTGTTCTTGAGCGCTGCCGCTTGATCTAGGGTTTTGCCCTTGACCCATTCGGTGACCAGCGAACTAGACGCAATGGCTGAGCCACAGCCGTAGGTTTTGAAACGTGCATCTTCGATCACGCCGGTCACGGGGTTGACCTTGATCTGCAACTTCATCACGTCGCCGCAAGCGGGGGCGCCCACCATGCCAGTGCCCACCGAATCGTCGCCCTTGTCGAACGATCCCACGTTGCGGGGGTTTTCGTAGTGGTCGATGACCTTTTCAGAGTACGCCATATCTGTCCTTAATTAATGTGCCGCCCACTGAATCGTCGAGATGTCAATGCCGTCTTTGTACATGTCCCATAGGGGGCTGAGGTCGCGCAACTTGGTCACGTTCTCACGGATCGTGGCAATGGCGTAATCGATTTCTTCTTCGGTGG
>CAIMWY010000407.1 GCA_903845315.1 uncultured Burkholderiales bacterium | reverse complement strand
GAGGTGCCCGCCGCGCTCATGATGCGCCCAGCACCGATGGCCCCCGCTTGCAAGTTGCTTAAAAACAAGGCCTCGTATTTCACGCGCAGCGGCTCGGCTTCGACGCTGGCCAAAGCCCGCGCCACACGCGCGAACAAGGTGTTGACGTCTTCTTCTCCGGCTTTGAGGTATTTTTCTTGCAGCACGTCGGTGCTGATGGCCTGCACTTGCGTGTGCTCGGCGGCCAATTGATCGCGTTTCATAGTTCTTCCTTGCCATGGGCTGGTCTGACATTTGCGCAGCCCCGCAAAGGCTACCTAAGCGGTCGACGCCAAAGTTTGTGATGCATCAAAGTCCAGCGGCTTTGACCGCCAAATTCACTTTCCACAGGTGAACTTTTGCACTCAGGCTGGCGTTATTCCAAGGCAATGCGCAAGGCCGAGGCACAGGCCCAGGGACTGAAGAACGCAGCAGGCAGCAGCATGGCCAGCAAGATCGAAAAATGCGCTTGGCTGCCCAAGCCGCTGGCTTGGGCCTCAACCGCCCCTGCGCCAAACACCAGCACCGGAACAAACAAGGGCAGCACCAGCAAAGACAGCAGCACGCCACCGCCTCGCACCCCCAAGGTCAGGGCTGCACCAATGCCCCCCACCAGCGACAAGATGGGTGTGCCCACCAACAAGGCCAAGGTGAGGGTCAGCAAGGCCTCGCCAGGCAGATCAAACTGCAGCCCCAACAAGGGCGCGAGCAACACCAAGGGCAAGCCCGACACCAACCAATGCGCCAGCAGTTTGGCGGCCACCAACAGCGCCAAGGGCGTGGGCGACAAAGCCATTTGCTCGAGGGTGCCGTCGCGGTAGTCGGCCTCAAACAAGCGCTGCAAAGCCAACATGCTCGACAGCAAGGCGCCCACCCACAAAACGCCCGGCGCCACCAAGCGCAAGGTGTTGAGTTCGGGTCCGATCCCTAAGGGAAAGAGGGCTGCCACCACGACAAAGAAAAACACTGCCGTCAGCACCTCGCTTTTGCGGCGCATGGCCAACAGCAAGTCGCGCTGCAGCACGGCCATGAAGGCTTGAACACTCGGCGCACTCATGCGGCTTGCTCCAAACGGTAATGACGCACCGCAAGCGACTGCCCCTCAGCATCGGTCAAGCTCACGGCTTGATGGCTGGTGAACAGCACCATGCCCCCATGGGCCACATGCCTGCCCATGAGGACACGCAAAGCGTCGACGGCTTTGACGTCCAAGGCCACAAAGGGTTCGTCCAACACCCACAGAGGTACTTGACTGGCCCATAAGCGCGCCAGCGCGGTTCGGCGTTTTTGTCCTTGCGACATGACGCGCAACGGCAAATGTTCGCGCCCGCGCAAGCCCATGCGTGCCAGAGCCGCCATCGCATCGGTGTGGGTCAATGCGCGCCCGGCGACTGCCGCGTCAGACAGCAGATTTTCCAACGCACTGAGCTCTTCCTTGAGCGAGAGCGCGTGGCCCAGGTAGAACAATGCCGAACGAAAAGCTTGTGGGTCTTCGCGGGTGCTGCGTCCCATCCAACGCACCTCGCCCGCATCGGCCGGTGACAGGCCGCAGACGATGCGCAACAAACTGGTTTTGCCTACACCGTTATCGCCTTCAAGGTGCAGGGCTTGGCCAGCTTGCAGCGTCAAGTTCACCTGCGCAAACAAGGGCTTGTGGCCACGTGAGCAAGACAGTTCAGAAAGAGTCAGCATGGCAGTCGATCAAATGTAAGTGCCCGCACAGGTGAGCACGCGCCCACCTGTACTGATTTTGAAGCGCGCAATGCCAGCGCTGCGGATGGTGTTGACGCCGCCTAAGTCGAGCATGCGCACGCCTCGCTCGCGCAGCTCTTCGATGGCACGCCACAAGATCAAGTTGTGCGCGTGCATGTCGCGCCCAGCGTCGCTGGTCCACCCCACTTGGTAGGTGGCGGCTTGGCCGTGGATCAATAACATCATGCCTGCTACGCGGTCGCGTCCGACATCGGCGCGCACCGTCAGCATGGTCTTGCTGGGCTGTTGGCGCGAAGGCACATAGATGTCAAAAAACTGCGAGGGCAAACCATGCAAGCCGCGCTGCTCGCGCTGCTGCATCTCGGCGTCCAGCAGCCAGCGGTATTGGCCTGCATTGGTGCCCACACGGTGGATGGTGAGCTCAGAAGCTTGGGCAGTGCCCAGCCGATGGCGCCAACGCTTTTCGAGTTGCGCACGCAGCGTGTCCATGGCGGGGGTGATGTCGAGCATGACGGTGCTCATGCCCGTCATAACGCGTCGCCACGATGGCAAGCCCAGTTCAGGGCCTGCAGCCTCATGGGGTGTGAAGGCCACCCAGCGTAAATTGCTCATTGGCAAGCTGCGTCGCAGCGCTTGGTAGACACGTGCTTTGTCGGTGGCGCTGAGGGCTTGCAGCCACACGGGTCCCAAGGAGCACAAGGCCATGCCCACCAACTGCCCCAACCAACGACGCACGATGAATTGGGCCAATGCCACGGGTGAGCCATCTTGGCTCACGCAAGCCCGCAACACACCCACGCCCAAGGTTTTCATGCACGCGCCATAGGCCCAATCTTGTTGCAAGGGTGCAGCAGCCAAGGCGTGTTGTGCGTCCCAAAAGTCGGCGTCCACCGTGTCCCATGTAACCTTCATGCGCCTAAAATCCTTGCAGTCAAAACAACCGAGCTGCCATGTTGAACTTTCTTCGCACACGTCGAAAAAATCAAACCGTGATGGGGCATCGCTTGGAAGAACCTCGCCTGACCTTGTGGGCCATTGGGTGGGGCTTGGTGTATGTGGGACTGCCTGTTTTGGCCGTTGGCCTGTTGGTCGATGCACTGATCGGTTACATCACCGGCAGTTGCGCGGGCCTGTGGTGCTGGCTTTGAGCGCAAGCCAAACAACGCACTGTCAAGGTTCGCCAGCATGTGTCTACAAGGTCTGTGGAGATGGCTGGAATGATCGCACACCGCCACGCCTCATTGCACGGGCAGGGTACAAGGACCTTGAAATTGCAAACGCACGTTTTTACCGCGGTACACGATGTCGTTGAAGGCGTAAAGCGTGACGGTTTCGCGCTCGATGCGAATTTCTGACAAAAAGCCGGTGAGTTGGTGCTTGCGCTGTGCACCCAATTGTTTGGAAGAGTTGAGGTTTTTGCCCACAAAGTCTTCGGTGGTCAAACTGTTGACGACGACTTGGTAAAGCTTGGAGCCATTGGTTTTTAAAAAAATGTTCTTGCCCATGGTCTGAATTTCAACGTCGATTTTTTCGCTGGGAATTTTTTGTTCGTCCAATGCCGGGATGACGCCTTCGACCACACAGGGCATTTTGAAGGTCTGCGCCACGGCGCCTTGCATGCCAAGCGCGCAGCAGGCAAGCAGGCCCCACAAACGGGGTGACAGTGGGTTCAGTAAGGAAAGTTTCATCTATGCTTCCTGTGGTCGATGCGTTGCGCGCGGTAAATCCCAGTATGCCCAGAAAATAAATAACTGCTGACACACGCTAAGGCGGCAAACACCCCTATTTCTGAACCAAACAACTCCATGGCCATCAAGGTTGAGGCAATTGGGGTGTTGGCCGCACCGGCAAAAACCGCCACAAAACCCACGGCGGCAAGCAAAGCGAATGGCACATTCAGCCAAGGCGCCATCGCATTGCCCAAGCTGGCACCGATGTAAAACAGGGGTGTGACCTCGCCACCTTTGAAGCCTGAGCCCAGCGACAACACGGTCAACACGATCTTGCCCAACCAGTCCCAAGGTGCCAAGGGTTGCTCAAAGGCTTGCACCATCGCGGGAATGCCAAGACCGATGTAGCGGTCCACGTCAAGTGTCATCACCACGGCCACCAGCACCACGCCACCCACCAAGGGGCGCAGGGGGGCATAGGTGATCTGCTGTTTCATGAAGGTGCTCAAGGCATGGGTGCCGTGCGCAAAGCCTTGCCCAACCAGTCCAAACACGGCACCCGCCAGCACCATAGCCAACAAGCCCCAGGCCGTGACAGCCGGGACAAGAGACAGGGTGTAGACCGTGTGCTGCACCCCCCACAGCAGCCCCACTTGATCAGCCACCACCGCAGCCACCACGCAGGGCAACAAAGCGTCATAGCGCAAGCGTCCAATGGCCAACACCTCTAAGCCAAACACCGCGCCAGCCAAGGGCGTGCCAAACACCGAGGCGAAGCCGGCGCTGATGCCCGCCATCAAAATGAGTCGTCGATCGTCGTGTTTGAGTTGGAACAGCCGTGTCAGTTGGTCAGCCAAGGCGGCACCCATTTGCACCGCAGTGCCTTCACGCCCGACAGACGCGCCAAACAAATGCGAAACGACGGTGCCGCCCAGCACCAAGGGGGCCATGCGCAGTGGCACTGTTTTTTTGGGGTCGTGGATTTCGTCGATCAACAGGTTGTTGCCTGCATCCACCGACTGACCCCACTTCAGATAAAGCCAACCGACGGCAAAGCCCGCCAAAGGCAAGCCCCAGATCAACCCGCGATGGGTCTCGCGGGTGGTGGTGGCCCAGTCCAGCGCCCACAAAAAAAACGCCGAAGCACTCCCAGCCATGACCGCCACGGCGCTTGACAGCAACACCCACTTGAGCAGTTGTGGCCACAGCGTCACCCATTCGGGACGTTTGAAATTGGCCATGCACTGTTCTCCCTTGCGTCAAAGACCCGTGGCATTGTATAGAGAGGCGCCCCATTGACAGAGCGTTCTCGTTCAGGATACTCCCGCATGAACAAAATCCCACCCACGAAGCACAGACGCGCTTTGTCGAGTGACTCAAAATTTCCTAAAGGACCGTGATGGATCGTCGCTCAGCAATCAAACAAGGGGTTCTGTGGAGTGCTTGGCAAAGTAAAAGCAAAGCAACTCATTCGCCAAATGTTCGAACTCGACAACCTGCCGCATCTGAACAACTTGCGCTTTTTGCTTCAAGCCTGAAATAGAGCAACAGCCGCACGCCCTAGCCCCCTAGATCATGACAAGGAAAAACCCATGAAGACCCCTCTGATTCGCACCCTCATCTGCATGTCAAGCCTTTGCATCGGCTTAAGCGTGCAAGCCCAAACGGCTTGGCCGACCAAACCCATCAAACTGGTGGTGCCTTTTTCAGCCGGTGGTGCCAACGACTTGATGGCGCGAGCTGCTGCCGAAGGTGCCTCTAAGGTGCTGGGGCAAGCCGTGATCATTGAAAACAAACCAGGGGGCGGCACGACACTGGGTGCTGACTTGGTCGCCAAAAGTACGGCTGACGGCTACACATTTTTAATCAGTGGTGCGGGGGTCATCTCCAACAGCATGATCAAGAAATCAATGCCCTACAAAGACAGCGACTTGGTCCCTGTGGTCATGATTGGCCTAGCCCCCTCCGTGGTGCTGGTGCCGGCAAATTCGCCCTACAAAGATTTGAAGGAGTTTGTGGCGGCTTCCAAAATCGGCGCTGGTTTTCATTGGGCCACAGCAGGCACGGGCAGTACGCCGCATTTCGTGTCTGGCATTTTAGAAACCAACTACGGTGCAAAGCTTGACTTGATACCTTACAAAAGCGGCTCTGAATCCATCACTGCAGTCTTGAGCAACCAAGTCGACGGCACCTCGGAAGCCAGCATCGTGGCCTTGCCATTTATCAGAAGCGGCAAGCTCAAAGCGCTGGCCAACACTTGGACATCACGCATCGCGGTCTACCCCGAGCTGAGCACCGCCACAGAACAAGGCTTTAGCAATTTGCGCATTGCCCACTGGGCGGGCATCCACGCGCCGCGTGCAACGCCTACAGACATCCTGGACAAACTGAGCGCAGCGGTCGACGCAGCGATGAAGATGCCTGATATCGCAGAACGCCTCAAAAATGTGGGTATCGAACCAGTGGGTGGCACACGCGCTGCGTTCGTTAAATTTGTCGATGAGGAAAGACAGCGTCAGTCGGCCGTTGTCAAAGCCACCAACATGAAAGATGAGTAGCCTTCGGTGCAAGCCCTTGCATGGTGACTAAAAGCGCATACGCGCACTCACCCTCAGCGCCCTGGGTTCGGCGGGATGAACATGGAGACCATCCAAGGCCGATGGCTCTCCTGCCACCCTAGATCGGTAGTAGTAGCTGATGTCGTTGTTGTGACGGTCTGTCAGGTTGAGGACATCCAGCGACACATCCACATCGTTGGACAGCTTGCGGTTGACGCGCAGATGGGTCGTCACACTCGACGCCGATCTGACCGCATTGTTTTCGATCAAGGGTGCTGCACCCACATAGCGAACACCCAGTGCGACAGACCAAGGCCCTAAATTTTTCAAAGCCAAGTTGAGGCTGGCCACTTTTTGCACGGCATTGGGTATGTTGTTGCCGATGGGGTCGTTGTCTGAGTACCTTGGGTGCGTCCAAGCCAAGTTTGCATCCATCAACAGGTGTTCCCCAGGTGTCCAATGGTTACTCCATTCAACACCTGTTCTGCGACTTGGGCGCCCAGCTTGAGTGTTTCCGGTGTCCCCCACATAAACCAACTCTGAGTCGAAGTCCAAGCGCCAAAAGGCCAGTGAGGTTTGCAGGTCAGGCACAAGTTGTGACTTGATGCCAACCTCTTGGCCCCGCGAACTCACAAGTGCGGGCGCGGCATCGACTTTGCCCGTGGCACCTCGGGCGTCGTTGCTGTGAAAGCCTTTGCCTAGGTTCAAGAAAAACTCTGTTTTCTGCCACGGCCCAGCAATCAAAGACAACTTGGGGGAAATTTTTGAACCACTGGATGTGCCCGAATTCAGAGATTGCGCAGCGCTGCTGACTCTGGCGTTGAATTGATCGGCGCGAACGCCGGCCACGGTGCGAAACCAACTGTTCCATCCCACCTCGTTTTCGCCATAGACACCCACCAGCGTTTGGTTCACAGCGTCGTCACGCACAGTCGATTGAATCTGCCGAGAGGTTGTGTCGAACAGTCCTAATTTGATGCGGTCTTGCCGCACTTGCAGACCCAAGGTGTTTTGCATCGACTGCTGGTCGCCGAGATCGGTGAACCACGACTTAAAGGCTTTACCGCCAACCACCGTGCGTTGATCCATTTGGGCAAATTGGTCTGTGGCCCGCTCCAAGCTGTAGGTGAAATTAGAAAACAGGTCGAGGCTGTACGACACGGCATACCAATTGAGCTGTGTCATCTCTTGGCCAGCGCTTTGATGCCAGTTGCCAGACCAGCTGGTGCGCCGGGTTTTCGCACCATCGCTGGCGTCGAGTGTGTCAAAGCGCCCAAATGGCTGTCCTTGGTAAGTGCCTGCATCGATCAGGCGTTGCGGCACTTGGTCGGTCGAATTCCAACTTGCTGAGTAAGCCGACAAGCTGGTCGACCAACCTTCTCTTGGACTGCCACTGCTGAGGATGAACTGCGCGTTGAGCTTGCGCAAGGCTTGTGGCGTTGACCACGGACCGTTGTTGTTGACCTGCTCCAAGGCCGACAACAAGGTGACCCCCTCGCTGACTTCACGCGAGCCCGCTACCAAAGCGCGCAAGTAGCCGCGTTGTCCGATGGTGACATCAGCAAGAGGACGATCAAGTTTGGATCGGTAGACAAAACTCGCTGAGCCCGCTGACGAAAAATCGCCCTCTGACGCAAAGTAAGGCCCTTTGCGATATTCGACCCGACTGACCAGCTCGGGGATCAAAAAGTTCAGGTCGCTGTAGCCTTGACCATGCGCATGGCTGGGCATGTTGACCGGGACGCCATTGACGCTGGTGGCGAAATCGGTGCCGTGGTCAAGGTTCATGCCGCGCAAAAAATACTGGTTGGCTTTGCCGTCGCCAGAATGTTGGGTCACCACCATGCCGGGGATGTATTCCAAAACATCTGCGGGGCGCAACGCGGCTCGATTGCGCAATAACTCAGGACCCACCACACCCTGACTTGCGGCATCGCTGGTGCCAATCGCGTTGTCGTAGTGGCCTTTGACTTCGACTTCATCCAAAGCCGTTGCCACACTTGACTCATGCGCGCTAACGCTGCCCAAGGCCAGCCCCAAGAGCGCAGTCGTCGACAGGCGCTTGAGCATGATGGGCACTTGAAGTTTGGACATATTCACCAACAAATACGCCCCAAGAGGGGCGTTTTAAATGGTTATCTGGCGGAGAAGGAGGGATTCGAACCCTCGGTAGGGTCGCCCCTACGCTTGATTTCGAGTCAAGTACATTCGACCACTCTGCCACTTCTCCTGATTCGGTGTCGATTGTCGAAGCGGTGATTCTATCAGGGGCGTTTCGGTGCTAATGCAGGCAAGGGCTGCGCAGCTGTTGACTGAGAGGGCGCAGTGCCGGTTGGACTGATGGTGATGTAGGCCACGACGTTGCTCAGCAAGCCTGCCTCATCCATCTCGATGGTGGCCGAGCGGTCTGCCCGGGTGAACACCAGCAGGTTCTTTTTGCCGCGCACAGCCGCGACCAGGGTCCAGCCTTGCCGCGGGAACTGATCGGCAAAGAAGTTGTAGCTGGCTGAGGTATCGGTGGGCAACTCCACCACGGCACGACCCATCCAGTTGTCACCCACGCCAAAAACCAAAGACTCGGGCCCACGCATCTTGCTGCCTACTGGCAAGGGCGTGTTGCCCAATTGATCCACGCCCAATCGTGCCGTGGTTCTGTCGGGGCCATTTTCAAGGCTCACCGACGGCGCAGTCGAGCTGCATGCCACCAAGCCCACCATCAACAAAACCATGAGCGTGAGTTTCATGCGCGCAGCTCCTTGATGCCACCCATGTAGGGTCGCAGCGCCTCTGGCACGCAAATGCTGCCATCGGCTTGTTGGTGGTTTTCTAAAACGGCCACCAAGGTACGGCCCACGGCCAAGCCAGAGCCGTTCAAGGTGTGGACCCATTCGTTTTTACCTTGGGAGGTTTTGAAACGTGCTTGCAAACGGCGGGATTGAAAAGCTTCACAGTTCGACACCGAACTGATTTCTCGGTAGGTGTTTTGCGCTGGCAACCATACTTCCAGGTCGTGTGTTTTGCTGGCACCAAAGCCCATGTCGCCGGTGCACAGGGCCATCACACGGTAAGGCAAACCGAGCTTTTGCAAAATGGCTTCGGCATGGCGGGTCATGTCTTCGAGTGCGGCGTAGCTGTGGTCGGGGTGGACGATTTGCACCATCTCCACTTTGTCGAACTGGTGTTGGCGAATCAGGCCACGGGTGTCGCGCCCTGCGCTGCCGGCTTCCGAACGAAAGCACGGTGTGTGTGCGGTCAGCTTGATGGGCAACTCGCTCTCGGCCACGATGACGTCGCGCACAAAGTTGGTCAAGGGCACTTCGCTGGTCGGGATCAAATACAGCGCTGTGTTTTCGCCGCTGGCTTGGCCGTCTTGGCCGCCCTTTTTGGCGGCGAATAAGTCTTCTTCAAATTTGGGCAACTGACCGGTGCCTTTGAGACTTTCGGCGTTGACGATGTAGGGGGTGTAGCACTCGGTGTAGCCATGCTCTTGGGTTTGCACGTCCAACATGAACTGCGCCAAAGCACGGTGCAAACGGGCAATTTGGCCCTTCATCACGGTAAAGCGCGAGCCCGAGAGCTTGACGCCCATTTCAAAGTCAAGACCCAGCGGCTCGCCCAAATCCACATGGTCTTTGGCGGTAAAGCCCAAGGGCGTGGGTTCGGTGCCCGCGGGGCTCCAGCGGCGCAACTCGACATTGGCGTGTTCGTCAGCGCCCACCGGCACGCTGTCGTGCGGCAGGTTGGGCACCGCCAGCAAGAGGGCTTGCAATTCGGCTTGCAGCGCGTCCAAGCGCACGGCAGAACTGTCGAGCTCGGCTTTAAGCTCAGCGACTTGCGCCATCACCGCATCGGCGTTTTCGCCTTTGGCTTTGAGCTGTCCAATTTGTTTGGACAGGCTGTTGCGACTGGACTGCAATTCTTCGGTGCGGGTTTGCAGCGTCTTGCGCTCGTTTTCAAGCGCTTGATAGGCCGCCACATTCAGAAAAGCTTGTGGCGTTTTACGGGTTTCAAGCCGAGCGATGACGGTGGGTAAATCGCGGCGAAGCAGGGTGATGTCTAGCATGCCGTCATTGTAGTGAGGCCTACTTCAAGCCTTTGGGCAATGGGAACTTGATGGTTTCTTGCACGCCGTCGAGCGTGCGCACCGACAGTGCGCCAAAGGCGCGTAGGCGCACAATGACTTGCTGCACCAAGATGTCGGGTGCAGACGCACCGGCGGTCAGGCCGATATGGGTCTTGCCGGCAAACCACGCCTCTTGCAACTCGTTGGCGTTGTCAACCATGTAGCTTTCGGCGCCGTAGCGTTGTGCCACGTCGCGCAGGCGGTTGCTGTTGGAACTGGTGGGGCTGCCCACCACGATGACCAAGTCGACCTGCCCACTCAAGAGCTTGACCGCGTCCTGCCGGTTTTGGGTTGCGTAGCAAATGTCTTGCTGTTTGGGTTGACGCACATTCGGAAAGCGGGCCATCACTGCACGGGTGATGTCTGCCGCATCGTCCATGCTTAAAGTGGTTTGGGTCACCACGGCCAAGCGCTCGGTTTGCGCAGGACTGACGTGGGCCACGTCGGCCACGTCTTCTACCAAGTAAATGCCGCCGCTCAACTGACCCATGGTGCCTTCGACTTCGGGATGCCCTTTGTGGCCAATCATGATGAATTCGTAGCCCTCTTTGTACAGTTTGGCCACTTCCACATGAACCTTGGTCACCAGTGGACAAGTGGCATCAAACACACGGAAACCACGTCGCTTGGCTTCTTGCTCGACCGACTTGGGCACACCATGGGCACTGAACACCAAGGTGGCACCAGCGGGCACGTCGTTGAGGTCTTCAATGAAGATGGCGCCGCGGTGCTTGAGGTCCTCCACCACAAAGGTGTTGTGCACGATCTCATGGCGCACATACACGGGTGTGCCGAATTTTTGCAGGGCGCGATCGACAATTTCGATGGCACGGTCCACCCCCGCACAAAAGCCACGCGGCTCAGCCAACACGATGTCTTGCAAGCTGCTCATAGGATGCCGATGACTTGCACTTCGAAGGTCACGGGCTGACCGGCCAAAGGATGGTTGAAGTCAAACAGCACCGAGTCATGGCTGACTTGCTGCACAGCGCCCGCAAACGAGCCTTGGCCGGTGGGCGCAGGAAACTGCACCACATCACCCGCGGCATATTGCTCCAGCGGATCGCCAAACTCTTTGAGCAGGCTTTTGCTGACCCACTGCTGCATATCAGGATTGCGTTCACCAAAGGCCTCACCTGCCGCGAGTTCAAAGGTCGCACGCGCGCCTTCGGCCAAGCCCATCAAGCGCTGCTCTACCGCAGGGGACAGCTCGCCAGAGCCCAGCGATAAGGTGGCGGGCTTTTCGGTAAAGGTGTTGATGACGTCGCCCTGGGGTCCAGAAAGCCGGTAGTGCAAAGTCAAAAACGAGCCAGGGCCGATGGTAGGGTGGTCAGGGGAGTTGGGGGCAGACATAGCCCCATTGTAGAAACCTCCCATGCCACTTAAGGAGATGTGCTTCATGACTGACTCGATGCAGATGCGTGACCTGCCCGTGGCGATGCGTCCACGCGAAAAATTGCTCACCCACGGAGCTTCCTCGTTGACGGACACCGAGTTGTTGGCTTTGTTGTTGCGCACGGGCATTGCCGGCAAGAGTGTGTTGGCACTCTCGCAAGAGTTGTTGGAGCGCTTCAACGGGTTTGCTGGGCTGATTCACACCAGCGCCGCCGACCTGAAAGCTTGCAAGGGGATGGGCGGCACGGCCAAACGGGCCCAGTTGGTGGCCATCTTGGAAATTGCCCGACGCGCCTTGACGCAGCAATTACGCGAAACCACGGTCATGAATTCACCCCAAGCAGTGAAACAATACCTGCAGCTTGAATTGGCCCAACTCAAACACGAGGTGTTCGCTGTGTTGTTTTTAGATGCGCACAACCGCTTGTTGTCTTACCAGCCCATGTTTCGGGGCTCGCTGTCGCAAACCATGGTCTATCCACGCGAGGTGGCCAAGACTGCTTTGGCCCTCGGTGCCGATGGGGTGGTGCTGGCGCACAACCACCCCGGCGGCTCGGTCAAACCGTCACAAGCCGACGTGCACCTCACGCGCACCTTGCGCGAAGCCTTGGCCTTGGTGGACGTGGCCGTGCGCGATCACATCATCGTGGCCCAAGGGCAGTACCTCTCGATGGCAGAAGAGGGCTTGTTGTGAAATCCAAATCCTTGCAAGACTTAGGCGCCATTCGCCAACAGGTCATCGATGCCGCACAAGCCGCAGCGGCAGCCGAACTGGCGCGACGTGAGGCCGAACAACGTGCGGAGGCCGAACGCCATCTGTTTGCCCGCGCTGTCGGGGCCGTGCAACCGCTGCCAGTCAAAGAGCGGGTCCACATGAAACCGCACCGCCCCAACCCACGGCCACTGCAACAAGACCTGGACGACCAAGCCGCCTTGGTGGAAAGCATGAGTGACGAGTTTGACGTGAGCACCCTGCTCGACGTGGATGACCAACTGAGCTTCAGACGTCCTGGCATTGGCACCGACATCACCCGCAAACTGCGCAAGGGCGAATGGAGCATGCAAGGTCAGCTGGACCTGCATGGCCTGCGCAGCGACGAGGCGCGCACCGCGCTGGGCCAGTTCGTTCGCGACGCCAAGCGCATGGGCTGGCGCTGTGTGCGTGTGGTGCATGGCAAGGGTCTGGGCTCGCCCGGCAAAGAGCCAGTGCTCAAAGCCAAAGTGCAGCGTTGGTTGGTGCAAAAAAACGAGGTGCTGGCCTTTGTACAGGCCAAACCCTCAGACGGCGGCGCGGGGGCTTTGGTGGTGTTGCTGGCACCTGGCAACGCTTGACCACACACAACGGCGCTGGTGCACAGCACATGGCGCACCCGCTTATCAGCGCTGGTACAAGCGCCTGGACCGCGCATCAGACCGACTGGTTGCGCATCCAGTCGGCGGTCTGAAAGAAGCTGGTTTTTAAGCGCTCACGCAAGTCGGTGGGCACGCCAGTCTCGCCCATGGCTTGGTCCATGCACGCCAGCCATTGGTCGCGCTCTAGGATGCCAATGGCAAAGGGCATGTGGCGCATGCGCAGGCGGGGGTGTCCGTGTTGTTCAATGTAGTGATTGGGGCCGCCCAACCAGCCGCACAAGAACATGAACAAACGTTCACGTGCATTGGCCAGGTCGGGGCCGTGGACTGCACGCAAGGCGGTGTAGCCAGGCTCTAAATCCATCAAGTCATAAAAGCGCTCGGTCAAAGCTTTGACACGCTCTTCTCCGCCAATCCATGCGAATGGGGTGTTGCTCGGATCTATTGGGGCGTCGTCATCGGTGTGCATGGGTGTATTGTCTGCGGCCTCACAGGGTGGCTTGACGCAAGGTTTGCACCACGGGGCGACGCAGCACATCCCGCAAGCCCCACCAACCTGCAGCCAGTGCAAGCATGGCACCCGATGCCGCACCTATAAGGGGTACCCATGGGCTTGGGTTCCAATTGAACTCGAAGGCAAAACGCGCCAAGCCCCAGCCCAAGGCCATCGCCACACTGGCTGCCAAAAACCCTGCCAAGGCACCCACGCCGGCCAATTCGGCGCGCTGCACCTGTGCCAGCAAGTGGTTGGATGCACCCAGTGCGCGCAGCACTGCGTACTCGCGGGCGCGCTCTTCACGCGTGGCCGTGACGGCTGCAAACAACACCACCAAGCCTGCGGCCAAGGTGAACAAAAACAAAAACTCCACTGCGCGTACCACTTGGGCAAGCACGCCCTGAACTTGGTTCAAGGTAGCGCCCATGTCCACGTTGGTCACATTGGGAAAGCGTCGCACCAACTGGTTGTCAAAGCTCACGTGGGGGCTGTCATTGGGGATCACTGCAGGCACAGGGGCACGAAAGGCTGCGATGTAGGTCAAGGGCACATCGGTCATGCGACTGACCGGATACATGACAAAGAAATTGGCACGCATCGAAGTCCAGTCGACGCGTCGGATGGAGGTGATGCGTGCTTCGTGCAGCACACCCGCCATGTCAAAACGCAGCACATCGCCCAGTTTCAAGCCCAGTGTTTTGGCAATGCCTTCTTCCACGCTCATGGCGTCGGCCTCTTCTGGCAACCAAGCGCCGGCCACGATGGTGTTGTGCGCAGGCGCACTGGGGCTGTAAGACAGGTTGAACTCGCGATCGACCAAGCGCTGAGCACGTTCATCTTTGTAGTGTTCGGCCATCACGCCTTGTTGGTTGATGGCCACCAAGCGTCCGCGCACCATCGGGTACCAGTCGAACTTGGACACACCCGCATCGCGCAATGTTTGCAAAAACGCATCAGCTTGGGTGGGCTGGATGTTGATGACAAAGCGATTGGGTGCATCAGCGGGTGTGGCATTGCGCCAGCTGTTGACCAAGTCGGTACGCAGCAACACCAACAAGGCCAAGGCCAGCAAGCCCACCGCCAAAGCACTCACCTGCACCATGGCATAGATGGGCCGAGCGCTGATTTGTCGCGTAGCCAACATCAGCCAGGGTGGCGCGCTGCCTTCGCGCACATTGCGGCGCAACAGCCACACGGCCAACCAGGCCATGCCCGCAAAGACAAGCACGGCTGCGGCAAAGCCACCCACCACCATCAGGCCGAGCTTGAGGTCGCGACTGGTCGCGACCAGCAACACGCCAAAGCCCAACAGCCCCAAGGCCCACACCGCCATTGTGGTGGCCTTGAGTTGCCCCACATCCCGACGCATCACGCGCAGGGCGGGCACGCTGGCGAGCTGCAACACGGGCGGCAAGCCAAAGGCCAGCAGCAAGGTCAAGCCCGTGCCCAAGCCGTAGACCACAGGCCACGCACTGGTGGCTGGCAAAGCGGTT
>CAIMWY010000406.1 GCA_903845315.1 uncultured Burkholderiales bacterium | reverse complement strand
CACCATGTTGATGCCTTCCACAAACATGGCGTTGCGGTCTTTGCCAAAGTTGCCAAACACTTCGGCGTCTGACATCAAGCCGCCTGGGCTGATGCCCATGATGAAGCGGCCCTTGAGCATGTGGTCCATCATGGCAGCTTGCGCAGCCACCGCTGCAGGATGGGCATTGGGCAAGTTGATGGTGCCGGTGCCCAACATGATGTTCTTAGTTTCAGCAATCAGGCTGGCCAAGAAGATCATGCACGACGTCACCGTCTCTGCAGCATCGGTGACGTGCTCGCCCACATAGGCTTCGCTGTAACCCCAGCGATCGGCCAAGATGACGGCTTCACGGTCTTCGGCCAAGGTTTCGGTGATGTTTCGTCCAGGGGGATGCAGCGGCATCATGAACATGCTGTGTTTCAATTTCTTCTCCTTGAATATTTCAAAAACCACTCACGCAGCGCTGTACTCAGCACCCTGCACGTAACTGCCTTGGCAAAACATCAGCGTGGGCTTGCGCTCGTAGCAATAGTTTTCGACGCGACCTAAAAACAAAATATGGTCTCCCACCACCAGACGCTGGGTGGTTTTGCACTCAAGCGTGGCAACGCAGTCATTGAGCACAGGCAAACCACCGAGTCCATCGGTGAACCCCACGCCTTCAAACTTGTTGAGCGCAGAACTTGAGAATCGCTTGGACAAATCCACCTGATCGAGGGACAAGATGTTGATCACAAAGCGGTCGGTTTGATCGAACACTTCAAGGCTAGGAGATGACGTCACCAGACTCCACAACACAATGGGCGGGTCAAGGGACACTGAGCTGAATGAGTTGGCTGTTACCCCAACACGGCGGGATCCTGTATGACCAGAAGTCACCACCGTGACCCCTGTTGCAAAACTTCCGAAAGCGTTGCGCAAATCGCGCGGATCAAAGACAGACGACTTGGTGTTCATATGATCACTTTAAGGTGATCAGGTGATCAATAACACTAGGATTTTCCCCTAGCGAGGGCCTTTATTTGCAACTTTCTTGCCCACGGTCAAACCTAAGATCTGGGGTACCACGGTATAAGCGCCCGCCATGAAATGGGCAATGGTTAAGCGGATCATGTCGTCGATGTCGTCTTCAACCGGCACATTGAAAATCCAGCGTCGTTGACCGAAGTAAAAAATACGTGCGTTGATGCTCCAAACCAGTTCAATTTCCGCAGTCTTGAGGGGCAAGGTACTGGCATCGGGTAAGCCCAATTCATGGCGAAGCTCAAGCGCGACGGGCTCAAGAATGCGCGTGCGCAAGACATCCAGATACTTTTTATTGATGCTCTCGCCGCGTAAACCAGAGAACATGAAGATACGCACCCAATCACGGGTGAGTGCGGCCTTGGAGTATTCGATGTAGAGGCTTGTGAGCCGCTCTTGCAATGGAATGCTGCGGTCTTGAATGACAGACTCCCAAAATGGGTTCCAGCGCCCCAAGTACACCTCGTCATAGACGCGGTCAATCAGCGCATCTTTGTTGGGGAAATATTTATAAATCAAAGATTGGGTCACGCCCAAGCGTCGCGCCAATTCACGCGTGTCACCACTAAACCCCACTTCGGCAAAAAACTCGACGGCACCACGTGCGATGTGTTGCTCGCGTTCTTGGCTGGTCAAGCGTTTCTTGGCCGCATTGGCCTTGACTGCACACATGGACGACGCCTTCAGTCTGGCACAGTGACGGATTCAATCTTGTGGGACAAGACCGAGGTCATGATGGCCTCCAAGGCTGCCACGTTGGCCAACATTTCACGGTGCGTGACCGGATAAGGCTGTTCTTGACGAATGGCGCAAGAGAACGCCTCCAAGTTGGCACGCACGGTTGGATGTGGCGCGGCAAAACTGGTGACAGGCTCTTGACCT
>CAIMWY010000405.1 GCA_903845315.1 uncultured Burkholderiales bacterium | reverse complement strand
GGTTGGTTGCGGTCGTAGTCATCTTTGAACTGTTGCAAGGCCGTCAACAATGAGTTCCATCGACCCTTGGTGATGCCAATGGTGAACATGATGAAGAAACTGTACAAGCCGGTTTTCTCAACGATCACGCCGTGCTCTGCCAAAAACTTGGTGACGATGCTCGCAGGAATGCCGCTCTTGTCAAACTTACCATTCAAATCCAAGCCGGGCGTGACAATGGTGGCCTTGATGGGATCAAGCATGTTGAAGCCATCGGCCAATTTGCCAAAACCATGCCACTTAGATGACTTGCCCGTGCCTTTGATGATCCAGCTATCGGCGCGACCAATGCCATCGTCCACCAGTTCGTCAGGGCCCCAGACCTTGAACCACCAGTCTTGCCCATACTCTTCGTCCACCTTGCGCATGGCGCGACGGAAGTCCAGCGCTTCGGCAATGCTTTCTTCCACCAGAGCGGTCCCACCCGGTGGCTCCATCATGGCAGCAGCAACGTCGCAGCTGGCGATGATGCTGTACTGAGGGCTGGTGCTGGTATGCATCAAATAGGCTTCGTTGAACAGGTGACGGTCCAACTTGGTCTTTTGCGAATCTTGAACCAGCACATGACTGGCCTGGCTGATACCAGCCAACAGCTTATGGATGGACTGTGTGGCATACACCACCGAGTGCACAGGGCGCTCGCGCTTTTTTCCCATAGCGTGGTAAGTACCGTAAAAGGGATTAAACGCAGCATGAGGTAACCAAGCCTCGTCAAAATGCAAGTTCGCCACATAGCCGTCGAGCATCTTCTTGATGGTCTCGGTGTTGTAGAGCACACCATCGTAGGTGGACTGCGTGAGGGTCAGCACACGAGGTTTGACTTTCTTGGCATCTACACCCTTGAGTAAGGGGTTGGCTTTGATCTTGGCTTGGATGGCAGCCGGCTCAAACTCGCTTTTGGGAATTGGGCCAATGATGCCGTAGTGATTGCGCGTCGGCTTCAAGAACACAGGTACCGCACCGGTCATGATGATGGCGTGCAAGACGGACTTGTGGCAGTTGCGATCCACGACCACCACGTCACCTGGCGCCACGGTGTGATGCCAAACAATTTTATTGGAGGTGCTGGTGCCATTGGTAACAAAAAAGCAATGGTCTGCATTAAAGATGCGCGCGGCATTGCGCTCGCTCTCGCCAATGGCGCCATTGTGGTCAAGCAATTGGCCCAACTCTTCTACTGCATTACACACGTCGGCACGCAACATGTTTTCGCCATAAAACTGGTGGTACATCTGCCCCACAGGGCTCTTCAAGAATGCAACGCCACCTGAGTGACCTGGGCAATGCCATGAGTAAGAGCCATCTTCGGCGTAGTCGAGCAAGGCTTTGAAGAAAGGCGGCTGCACGCCTTCGAGATAGCTTTTGGCTTCACGAATGATGTGTCGTGCCACGAATTCAGGCGTGTCTTCGAACATGTGAATGAAACCATGCAACTCGCGCAAGATGTCGTTGGGCAAGTGACGGGATGTTTTTGTCTCACCGTAAACATAGATGGGCACGTCGGCATTTTTGCGACGAACTTCTTCAATGAAGTTGCGCAAGTTAAGCACTGCAGGGTCAAGGTCTGGGCCGGGTGTAAATTCTTCGTC
>CAIMWY010000404.1 GCA_903845315.1 uncultured Burkholderiales bacterium | reverse complement strand
GGCATGACCGAAGAGGAATATCGCAACATGATGGTCGCAGGCGGGCGTTCGGCCAATGGCAACCGCGTGGTGGGCGAAGATGGCGATGCCCAGGCGCAGAACCAGCCCCAAGGCGCTGCAGGCAAGAAGAAAGACTGACATGGCAAAAATCACCGCATCTGTGTTCACCTCCCACGTGCCCGCCATTGGCGCCGCGCTCGACATGGGCAAAACCCAAGAACCGTATTGGCAACCTGTCTTCAAGGGTTACGAATACTCCAAGCAATGGCTGAAAGACAACAAGCCCGACGTGATCTTTTTGGTCTTCAACGACCATGCCACGGCCTTCAGCCTGGAGATGATTCCCACCTTTGCCATTGGCACGGCGGCCCAGTACCAGCCAGCCGACGAGGGCTGGGGCCCGCGTCCTGTGCCGGTGGTGCAGGGACACCCTGATTTGGCCGGGCACATTGCCCAGTCGGTGATTCAGCAAGACTTTGACCTGACCATTGTCAACAAGATGGATGTGGACCACGGTTTGACCGTGCCCCTGTCTTTGATGTGCGGCGAGCAAGACCCGGTCAAAGGCGCTTGGCCTTGCCCGGTGATTCCGTTTGCGGTCAATGTGGTGCAGTACCCCGTGCCCAGTGGCCAGCGTTGCTTCAACCTGGGCCAAGCCATTCGCAAAGCGGTGGAAAGCTATGACGAAGATTTGAACGTTCAGATTTGGGGCACCGGCGGCATGAGCCACCAGTTGCAAGGCCCGCGTGCAGGCTTGATCAACAAAGACTTCGACAAGATGTTTTTGGATAAGTTGATTGACGATCCTTTGGCTGCTGCCGCCATTCCACACATCGACTACGTGCGCGAAGCCGGCAGCGAAGGCATTGAGTTGGTGATGTGGTTGATCGCGCGTGGCGCGATGTCAGACATCCACGACGGCAAGCTCACGGGCAAAGCCCCCAAACTGGTCCACCGCTTCTACCATGTGCCCGCCTCCAACACGGCGGTGGGGCACGCGATTCTTGAAAATCAATAAATCTCTGGAGAAACACACATGAGCAAAACCATCAAAGTCGCCTTGGCGGGCGCAGGTGCATTTGGCATCAAACATTTGGACGGCATCCAAAACATCGATGGCGTGGAAGTGGTGTCGTTGATTGGTCGCGAGCTGGAAAAAACCAAGGAAGTGGCCAAGAAATATGGCATTGGCCATGTGACCACCGATTTGGCTGACAGTTTGGCTTTGTCTGAAGTGGATGCCGTGATTTTGTGCACCCCCACGCAAATGCATGCGTCACAAAGCTTGGCGTGTTTGAAAGCGGGCAAGCACGTGCAAGTGGAAATTCCCTTGGCCGACAGCTGGAAAGATGCTGACGAGGTGGTGCGCGTGGCGAAAGAAAAAGGCCTGGTGGCCATGTGTGGTCACACGCGACGCTTTAACCCCAGCCACCAGTGGGTGAACCACAAAATCAAAGCCGGTGAATTCAACATTCAGCAACTGGATGTGCAAACGTATTTCTTCCGTCGCACCAACATGAATGCGCTGGGCCAAGCCCGCAGCTGGACCGACCACTTGCTGTGGCACCACGCCGCCCACACGGTGGATTTATTTGCCTACCAAGCAGGCAGCCCGATTGTCAAAGCCAACGCAGTGCAAGGCCCCATTCACCCGACCCTGGGTATTGCGATGGACATGAGCATTCAGCTCAAAGCCGCCAACGGCGCCATCTGTACGCTGAGCTTGTCGTTCAACAACGACGGTCCTTTGGGCACCTACTTCCGCTACATCGGCGACACGGGCACGTACCTGGCCCGTTACGACGACCTGTTCACTGGCAAGGAAGAGCAGATTGACGTGTCCAAAGTGGCGGTGTCGATGAACGGCATTGAGTTGCAAGACCGTGAGTTTTTCTCGGCCATTCAAGAAGGCCGTGAGCCCAACAGCAGCGTGGCGCAAGTGCTGCCTTGCTACAAGGTGTTGCACGAGCTTGAATTGCAACTGAACGCTTAAACCTCTACGACAAGACCTGCCATGCAACAACGCCAGATTGGACCTTTTTCTGTATCAGCCATTGGCCTAGGCTGTATGAACCTGAGCCATGCCTACGGTGCGCCGCCCGCGCCTGAGGTGGGGGTGGCCCTGTTGCATCGGGCGTTAGATTTGGGCTGCACGCTGTTTGACACGGCCGCCTTGTATGGTTTTGGTGGCAACGAAACTTTGGTGGGCAAAGCCTTGAAGGCGCATCGCCATGAGATCACCTTGTGCAGCAAAGGTGGCATGGCGGGCGTGACCTTTCCCGATGGTGTGAAACGTGTGATCGATGGTCGCCCTGAGGCGATTCGACAAAACTGCGAAGACAGTCTGAGCCGTTTGGGCACCGATGTGATTGACCTGTACTACCTGCACCGCTGGGACAAGAAGGTGCCCATCGAAGACAGTGTGGGTGCCTTGAGCGACTTGGTGCGTGCCGGCAAGGTGCGCAGCATTGGTTTGAGTGAGGTGTCGGCCACCACGCTGCGCAAGGCGCATGCGGTGCATCCGATTGCTGCGGTACAAACCGAGTACTCGCTGTGGACGCGCAACCCGGAAATTGCCGTGCTGCAAACCTGTCAGGAGTTGGGGGCCACCTTTGTGCCGTTCAGTCCTGTGGCTCGTGGATTTTTATGTGGTGGCTTGCGCGATGTGAGTGGCCTGGCCAACAACGACATTCGCCGTGGCATGCCGCGTTTTGCGCCAGAGACCTATGCGGCCAATGTGAACTTGTTGGATGCCTACGAGGCGATAGCCCGCGAAGTGGGCTGCACGCCTGCGCAATTGGCCTTGGCTTGGTTGCTGCACAAAGACGCGCGCTTGGTGCCCATTCCTGGCACGCAAAACATGCAGCACTTGGAAGAAAACTTGGGCGCCGCTGCGGTGGTGCTCACGCCCGAGCACATGCGTCGCTTGGAAGCTCTGATCAACACCCAGACTGTCAAAGGGCTGCGCTACAGCGCCCAAAGCATGTCAGAAGTGGACACGGAAGAATTTTTCTCGGCTTGAGCATGGAGTGCTTTGTCCGCAAGGGCAAAGCGCGTGTGCAACCCATGAACGCCTGTTCCACTCAGTCGATGGTGACGCCGCCGTTTTTAATGACTTGACGCCAGCGCTCGGTGTCTTCGCGCATCCATTGCGCCATCTCTTCTGGCGTGTTCCCTATGGGCTCTGCGCCTACTTCTGCAAAGCGACGGGCAATTTCAGGTGTTCGCAATATGTCTGCAATGGCGCTTGATAGTTTTTGGGCAATAGCTGGGGGTGTTTTGGGCGGGGCGACCATGGCAAACCAGGCCACTGCAATCACACCGGGCACAATTTCTTGCATGGCAGGAATTTGCGGCAACTGACTTTGTCGCTTGCTGCTGGTCACAGCCAACAGCTTGAGCTTGCCGGTGCGTAAATGCGCGGTGGCTTGTGCGACGTTGCCAAACATGATCTGCACATGACCCGCCAACAAGTCGGCCATGGCAGGTGCATCGCCCTTGTAGGGCACATGCACCATGCGCACACCGGTTTTTTGTTTGAAGAGTTCGGCCGTCAAGTGCGCGGTGGACCCATTGCCCTGCGAGGCATAGCTGAGTTTGTCTGGGTTGGCTTTGGCGTATTGAATCAACTCCTGCACGGTGTTGACGGGTACAGCGGGGTGAACCATCAGCGCATTGGGTACCAACGACAAGATGGTGATGGGGGTGAACTTGGCGGGCTCATAGTTGAGCTTGGGGTAGAGACTGACGTTGATGGACAAAGGTGGCGGTGGTGCCGCCATCAGGGTGTAACCGTCAGGTTCTGCGTTGTAGATGTATTCGGCGGCAATATTGCCTGCGGCACCGGGTTTGTTGTCGATCACGATGCTCTGGCCCAGTTTGGTACTTAAGGCTTCAGCGATCAAGCGCGGAAACAAATCGGCCGATCCGCCCGCAGGGTTGGGAACCACAATTTTGATGCTTTTGTAAGGCCATGCGGCGGGTGTTTGTGCTGCCAAGTTGTGGCTGACCATCGGCAAGGCCAAGGCGAGGGAGTGACTGAGAAACTCGCGACGGTCTGTAGGGCGCATGGTGAAATCTTCCAACGGATCAGAGGGGGATGACGAGCAAGGTTTCCACCATGCGTGAGTCGTAGACGAATCTGCGACTTTTGAACTTGGGGCCTTCAGACGTCATGACGACTTCGTCTTGGCATTGACCGGTCGAGAAAATTTTCATGTCGCCGTCCAAATCCATGGTGCGGATCACCAAGTAGTTGGAGCGCACCTGCATCACATCGTCTTCTTGTGCCACGATTTGTACGCCCGAGATGATGTGGCGGTAGTGTTGCGGTTGGTAGATGTTGGCAACGCGCATGGCCATGATGCGGTCTCTGAGCTGCGCAGCGCTGTGTGCGTCAATGATGGCCATGGGGAGTTGGCGGTCACGGTTGAATTTCGACTGAACGGTGTAACGGCCATCGCTGAGCAGCAAACCGGTGACGGCTTCGACTTGGTCTTCGTCGATCAGGCGTGCCCACTCATAGACAAGGTTTTCAACAGCGCGAAAGTGGGGTTCACAGAACATGCTCATGCCAGCCCCATGTCGTTGCGGTAGTTGTGCCAGAAGTTGCGAATCGCGCGTTCTGAGAGTTTGGTGTTGCCGCCACTGACCAAGTCTTTGCCGCCCATTTCAATGAAGGACTCGCCACTTTGGCCATCGGCCATGGCTTTTTGCATCATTTCGCACACCGCTGCGTCTTCGACCGAAATCATGCCGGCAGACCCTGCCAAATTTGCCTGTGTCAAACGCATTTGGGTGGTGGCTTCGTCGTCGTCGGCAAAGCCGAAGTAGGTCCAGACCAAATCGCATTGGCCGGGGCCTCTTGGTAGCAGCTGTCGGGTGGCCAAACTGTTGGCGATTTGGTGCAGCACAAACGAAGGGTAGGTGGTCAATATTTGCACACTGATGCCATCGCCAAATTCGTCTTGCCACTTCAAGATGCTGGGGTCTTCCAACTTCAATCCGTCGTTGTGTGAGCGCAGATCAGCCGCCGTTTTGTCAAAATCTTTCGAAGTTTTTTCAGTGCCTGCCTTGGTATAAAAGTACACATGACGACCGCTGGCGTCGAGCGTCATGCCGGACTCTTGAGACTGCCGTGACAAACCAAAGGTTCCGTAGAAGGTGTGCAAGATGTTGGCGTGGTATGAGTCACGCGGATTTTCGTGATAAGCCTTCCAGTTGGCATGGATGCGCTGAGTGTCATAGCCCAAGACCTTGAGCGGCTTGTGCAACACACGGCGAATGCCATCTGCGACCCCACCCAACCACTCTTGCAAGGGTGGTGTGTCGTCGCTAAAAGTAGCAAAGACCAAGCCACAAAGGGTGTCGACACGCAATTTGCGCAATCCGTGCTCGCTGTTTTTAAAGTCTTTGGGTAGGCCACCTTCGCCGCGCAGGCCATGGCTGAAGGCTGCGTGCGTCAAGTCACCTTCTAGGTTGTAGTTCCATGCGTGGTAGACGCAGTAGAGTTTTTTGGCTTTGCCAAACGCATCACGGCACACCATGTTGCCGCGGTGGGCACAGCGGTTGAGCACGGCATGCAAAGAACCATCCTCGGCCCGGGTCAGCACTACAGATTGCTCGCCGATGTAGGTGGTTTTGAAACAACCAGGCTCGGGCACCTCTGCTTCAAGACCCAAGTAGTTCCAAGTCTTCCCCTGAAATATCCGGACTTGCTCTTGGGCATAGATGTCGGTATCGGTGTAGATCCAATAGGGGGCACGGGCGTTTCCCTGGGCCGGCCACATGCGTGTGGACTTTGACACCGGTATGGGGGTGGCAGTCACGATCGGGATGGTTGCATTGGCGTCTTGGGGGCACATGCTGCGTTTTGGGGGAATGAAAAAGGTGATGAAAGATACACGGCATGGACCGGGGGGCATGTCTTGTAGACGACTGTCGGTGCGGGCCCTTTGTCAGGAAAATCACAGTGAGTGTCGCTTAAGATCACAGGTTGTGAGTTTCACTTCTTTACCCGTCAACCAACGTAACAAAGACACCATGGCTGCTGAAAAATCAAAAATCATATATACCCTGACGGACGAGGCGCCTTTATTGGCTACCTATTCGTTTCTGCCCATCATTCGGACATTCGCTAAGCCTGCGGGCATTGAAGTGGCCGAGAGCGACATTTCTGTAGCCGCCCGTGTGTTGGGTGAGTTCCCCGAGTTCTTGACCGAAGCGCAAAAAGTACCTGACAACTTGGCCGAACTCGGTCGTCTGACATTGCTGCCCGAGACCAACATCATCAAGTTGCCCAACATCAGCGCCTCGGTGCCCCAGTTGATTGGGGTGATCAAAGAGTTGCAGGGCAAGGGCTACCACCTTCCCAACTTCCCTGAAGATCCCAAGACCGACGCTGACAAGGCCATCCTTGCGCGCTACTCCAAGTGTTTGGGCAGCGCCGTTAACCCTGTATTGCGTGAAGGCAACTCAGACCGTCGCGCGCCTTTGGCTGTGAAAAACTTTGCGCGCAAGAACCTCCATAGCATGGGTGAGTGGAGCATGGCATCACGGTCCCACGTGGCCCACATGAAGCATGGCGACTTCTACCATGGCGAAAAGTCGATGACCCTCGACAAAGCCCGGGACGTGAAGATGGACCTGGTGACCAAGAGCGGAAAAACCATCGTGCTTAAACCGCTCACCAAATTGCTGGCTGGCGAAATCATCGACAGCATGTACATGAGCAAGAAAGCCCTGTGCGACTTCTATGAAGAACAGATGGAAGACGCGCGCAAGACCGGCGTGATGTTTTCGCTCCACGTCAAGGCCACCATGATGAAGGTGTCGCACCCCATCGTATTTGGTCATGCCGTCAAGATTTTTTACAAAGACGCATTTGCCAAGCATGGCAAATTGTTTGAAGATCTAGGCGTGAACGTCAACAACGGTTTGGTCAACCTGTACGAAAAACTTGAAACCTTGCCCGCCAGCAAGCATGAAGAGGTCATCCGCGATTTACATGCTTGCCACGAGCATCGACCTGAGTTGGCCATGGTCGATTCGGCCAAGGGTATTTCTAACTTGCACGCGCCCAACGACGTGATCGTGGACGCCTCGATGCCCGCCATGATTCGCATTGGCGGCAAGATGTGGGATGCCAACGGCAAACCCAAAGACACCAAGGCCGTGATTCCTGAATCGACTTTTGCGCGTATTTACCAAGAGATCATCAATTTCTGCAAAACCAACGGCAACTTCGACCCCACCACCATGGGCACTGTCCCCAACGTGGGCTTGATGGCGCAACAGGCCGAAGAGTATGGTTCGCACGACAAAACATTTGAGTTGTCCGAGGCGGGTGAAGCACGCATTGTGGATGTGGCAACGGGTGAGGTGTTGCTGACCCAAAATGTGGAGGAGGGTGACATCTGGCGCATGTGTCAGGTCAAGGACGCACCGATTCGCGACTGGGTCAAGTTGGCCGTCACGCGTGCTCGCAACTCGGGCATGCCTGCGGTGTTCTGGCTCGACCCCTATCGTCCGCACGAAGCCGAATTGATCAAGAAGGTCGAGTTGTATCTGAAAGACTATGACACCACGGGCTTGGATATCCAGCACATGTCACAGGTGCGCGCCATGCGTTACACCTTGGAGCGCGTCATCCGTGGTTTGGACACCATCTCCGTGACCGGCAATATCTTGCGCGACTACCTGACCGACTTGTTTCCCATCATGGAGCTGGGCACCAGCGCCAAGATGTTATCGATCGTGCCTTTGATGGCCGGTGGTGGCATGTATGAGACAGGAGCCGGCGGCTCGGCACCCAAACACGTCAAGCAGTTGGTGGAAGAAAACCACCTGCGCTGGGATTCTTTGGGTGAGTTCTTGGCTTTGGCCGCCAGCTTGGAAGAGCTAGGCATTAAAACCAGCAACAACCAAGCCAAAGTTTTGGCCAGGGCCTTGGATGCAGCCACGGGCAAATTGCTGGAAAACAGCAAAAACCCATCGCCCAAGACAGGTCAATTGGACAACCGTGGCAGCCAGTTCTACTTAGCCATGTACTGGGCCCAAGAGTTGGCCGCACAGACCGAAGACAAAGACTTAAAAACTAAGTTTGCGTCTTTGGCCAAGGTCTTGACTGACAACGAACAGAAGATTCTGGCCGAGTTGCAAGCCGTGCAGGGCAAGCCTGTCGATATTGGCGG
>CAIMWY010000403.1 GCA_903845315.1 uncultured Burkholderiales bacterium | reverse complement strand
TCATACAAAATGAGATCACGCTCAACCAAGATAGGTACCTGGCCGTAGGGGTTCATCACATTGATATCTTCGGGTTTGTTGTAGAGATCAACATCACGAATTTCAAAGTCCATGCCTTTTTCAAACAGGACAAAACGGCAGCGATGAGAAAAGGGACACGTGGTTCCCGAGTAAAGCACCATCATGATGGGGGGCTCCTAAAAATCAAAAAGAGTGACAAGCAAACCTGTCACTCCGTGAGGTGATGACAGGCAACAAGCCCGCCATCGTCGTTGGGTTACTTGATATCTTTCCAGAACGAAGCGTTCAGGCGCCAAGCAATGACCATGAATCCAAGCAAGAACAGCAGTACCCACACACCAATGCGGACACGGGTATTTTGAGCAGGCTCGGCCATCCACTGCAAATACCCCACCAAGTCGCCCATGGCTTGGTCATACTGCAAAGGTGTCATGGTGCCAGGCGTGACTTGCTCCCAACCCTTGAACACCTGCACGGCATGACCGTGTTCTTCATGCGCTTCGTAGATCGGGCGACGCACGCCTTGTATTTCCCACAACACGTGGGGCATGCCTACATTGGGGAAGACCAGATTGTTCCAGCCCGTGGCTTTGGTTTCATCACGGTAGAAAGTGCGCATGTAGGTGTAGAGGTAATCCGCCCCTGTGCCGCCATGGCCTGCACGCGAACGCGCAATCACCGTCAAATCTGGCGGATTGGCGCCGAACCACTCTTTGGCCTGTTTTGGATCTATGTTGGCCTTCATGGTCTCGCCCACTTTTTCAGTGGAGAACAAAAGGTTATCTTTGATCTGTTGCTCAGTCAAACCAATGTCGGTCAGGCGGTTGTAACGCATGAACGCTGCCGAATGGCAGTTCAGGCAATGGTTCACAAACAATTTGGCACCGTTTTGCAAGGCTGCCAAATCATTGGTTTTGTTGGGCGCTTTATCCCATGCGATGGTGTCACCACCAGATGCTTGCGCACCCGTGACCACGCCAAGAACAAGCGCCAAGCTAAGAATAATTTTTTTCATGGTGAATGTGCTCCGTGAATCTCAATGAGGGGCAAACGTCACACGGTCAGGAACCGGCTTGGTCTGGCCTAGGCAACTCCACCAAGGCATCAAGAGAAAGAACCCGAAGTAAAACAAGGTGCCTACTTGAGACACGCGCTCACCAATAGGTGACGGAGGTTGGACCCCCAAGTAAGCCAGCACCACAAAGTTGATCACAAAGATGCCATAGAGGTACTTGTGCCAATCAGGACGGTAACGGATGGACTTGACGCCACAGTTGTCCAACCAAGGTAGGAAGAACAAGATCACCACGGCACCGCCCATCACAAGCACGCCCCAGAACTTGGCGTCGATCGACAACATCATTAACACCAGCGCCACAGCACCACCAATCACCACGCCTTTGAACAAGCCCGACAGTTTGGCACGGGTCACACCCAAGAAGGCGCCAGCCAACACGCAGGCAATCAAGGCATACATCATCTCGCTGGTGATGGCACGCAGCATCGAATAGTAGGGCGTGAAGTACCAAACGGGTGCGATATGCAGGGGCGTTTTGAGCGGATCAGCAGGAATAAAGTTGTTGTATTCGAGGAAGTAGCCACCGAATTCAGGCGCGAAGAAAATGATTGCGCTGAACACCAACAAGAAGCCGCTCACGCCCAAGATGTCATGCACCGTGTAGTAGGGGTGAAACGGAATGCCGTCGAGCGGGTGGCCGTGCGCATCTTTCGGTGCATTGGGGCCCTTGATCTCAACGCCATCGGGGTTGTTCGAACCCACTTCATGCAGCGCGATGATGTGCGCCACCACCAAGCCCAATAGAACCAAAGGCACTGCAATCACGTGGAAACTGAAAAAACGGTTCAGTGTGGCATCGCTCACCACATAGTCACCGCGAATCAGCAAAGCCAAATCGGGGCCCACGAAAGGCACCGCCGCAAACAAGTTCACGATCACCTGGGCGCCCCAATAGGACATTTGGCCCCAAGGAAGCAGGTAACCCATAAAGGCTTCAGCCATCAGGCACAAGAAAATGGCACAACCAAACACCCACACCAACTCACGGGGTTTGCGGTACGAACCGTAAATCAAGCCTCGGTACATGTGCAGGTACACCACCACGAAGAAGGCAGAAGCACCCGTCGAGTGCATGTAACGAATCAGCCACCCCCAGGGCACATCACGCATGATGTACTCGACCGAGCCAAACGCCAAAGCAGCATCGGGCTTGTAGTGCATGACCAAGAAAATGCCGGTGACGATTTGGATCACCAGCACCAGCAGTGCCAACGAGCCGAAAAAATACCAAAAGTTGAAGTTCTTCGGTGCGTAGTACTCAGACAAGTGCTCTTTGTAGAGCTTGGACGCCGGGAAACGGTTGTCGACCCAGTTGAGCAGTTTTTCGCCAGCGCTGGCGTTAGGGGAAATTTCTTTGAATTCAGCCATGGTGTGTCCTATCAGGCTTTCTTGTCTTCACCGATCAACAACTTGGTGTCGGACAGGTACATGTGTGGCGGGACTTCGAGGTTGTCAGGCGCAGGTTTGTTCTTAAACACGCGACCCGCCATGTCAAAGGTCGAACCATGGCAAGGGCACAAGAAACCACCTTGCCAGTCATCTGGCAAGGAAGCTTGCGCGCCCAAGGCAAATTTGTCAGAAGGTGAACACCCCAAGTGCGTGCAGATACCCACACCCACAAAAATTTCCGGCTTGATTGAGCGTGCTTGATTGCGCGCGTATTCAGGGGTGAATTCCGCAGGCTTGCGCTCTGATTTGGGGTCGGCCAACTGAGTCTCTGTCTTGCTCAGGCTTTCTAATTGTTCAGGGGTACGCTTGACAATCCAAACTGGTTTGCCACGCCATTCGACCGTCATTTTTTCACCGGGCTTGAGTGCCGAAATATCGACCTCAACGGCAGCACCAGCAGCCTTGGCCTTTTCTGACGGTTGGAACGAGCTGATAAACGGGACAGCCACCGCTGCGCCGCCGACTGCACCTGCACAAGTGGAAGCAATCAGCCACGTGCGTTTACTGGTGTCTACTGGGGTGTCACTCATGAAATTCCTCAAACAATTGTCACTGGTTGGGTTAACCTCCTATTGTAGCTGACCGCTCTGCAACCAAGCCAAGGAACGTGCTCAACTTGTTGCACACGCTGACATCCGGCGGGCCACGGCCAATGACCCTAACAAACTTGCAGGGCTGGCACAACCTTTGCCCGCCAAATCAAAGGCAGTTCCATGGTCGGGGCTTGTCCGAATCAAGGGCAAACCCAGGGTGACATTGACCCCCTGCTCTACCCCCAGATATTTGACCGGTATCAGTCCTTGGTCGTGGTACATCGCAATCACCACATCAAACTCACCCGGCTGGTCGCCTTTGGCACGAGCCCGCATAAAAACCGTATCTGGCGCGAACGGCCCGCTCACATGCAAGCCTTCAGCACGGGCTTGTTGCAGGGCAGGGATGATGATGTCTAGCTCCTCACGCCCCAACAGACCGCCCTCGCCTGCATGGGGGTTCAGACCTGCTACACCCATGTGCGGCACTCGTCCCGTGGCCGCCAATTCGGCAAGATGGGTGATACGAAGAGTCTGCAAAATATTGTCAAACGTCACCGCCTCAATGGCCTGCCGCAATGGCACATGAATACTCACAAGCACCGTGCGTAATTCGCGGTTCGCCAACATCATGCGCACGGGCATATCCCCCACTGACACACCCAAATGGGCTGCTGCGCAGGCTTGCAATATCTCGGTATGTCCTGGAAACGGCACACCCGCCGCAAACAAGGCTTCTTTATGCACAGGAGCGGTCACCAAAGCCGCCACTTCACCCCGCAAGGCGGCTTGGGCAGCCCACACCACCGCATCTGCCGCCAGGCGACCCGCCAGCGCACTGATGCAACCCCAAGCCGGCAATTGCCCTAAGTTCAAGGGCACTCCCACCTGTAATACCGGCAGGGTCAGGGGTGGCAAGGGTTGAGACAACTCCGACAGGTGTGACAGCACCAACAATTTGATGCGTTCCGCGCTGGGTTGGGCTGCAGTCAGCACATCGACCGCGCGCTGCATCACAGCCACGTCGCCCACCACCACGCAGCCTTGCACTTTTTCGGGCGCATCGCGAAAAGCCATGGCAATGATTTCGGGACCGATGCCAGCAGCATCTCCTAGCGTGATAGCGATAGGCTTGAAAACAGCAAGCATCTTCAGGCTGGGTTATCAATGTCAATAAACTGGTGCGTCAATCCCAACTGCGCGGCCACATGCGCGGCAACTGCAGGCGCACCGTAACGCTCGGTCGCATGGTGCCCACAGGCCAAAAAAGCCACCCCTGTTTCACGTGCCAAATGTGCTTGGGGTTCAGAAATTTCACCCGTGATGAAGGCATCCACCCCAGCAGCAATGGCCGCTTCAAAAAAACCTTGGGCCCCACCCGTGCACCAACCAACGCGCCGAATCGGGCGCACCATACCGGGCACCACCACGGGAGGGCGCTGTAACACCTGCGTCAAGGTGCGGGCCAAAACTTCAACCGACGAGAAGACCTGACCTTGGGCTTGTTCGCCCCATAGCCCTAAGTCTTGGCCCCCAAACGTGCCTTGCACTGTCAGCCCTAAACGCAGACCCAATTGCGCGTTGTTGCCCAAGCTTGGGTGCGCATCCAAGGGCAAGTGGTAAGCCAATAAATTGATGTCATGCGCCAGCAGCAAGGCCAATCGCTGCTTCATCCAGCCCGTCACAGCGCCATCTTGGCCGCGCCAAAACAAGCCATGGTGAACAAAAATTGCATCAGCTTTGGCTTCAATCGCCGCCTCAATCAAAGCCCGACTGGCTGTCACCCCAGACACCATGTGTCGGACTCGCTCTTTGCCTTCCACCTGCAAGCCATTGGGCCCGTAGTCTTTGAAGCGTGCAGGCTGCAACAAGTCGCTGCAAGTCTCAACCAGCAAACTGCGCGACACACTGATTGGTTCAGTCATCGTTGCACCGGCTTGGTTTTGGGGCGCTGGGTGGGCGTCACCTCCAAGGACAAGGCTTGATTGCGACGCATCACGTCTAGCTTGGCCGACACGCCAGGCCTCAAGGCGGCAATGCGTGTCAACAGCTCGCCAACATGACGTACCGGCTCCCCCGCCACACGCACCAACACATCACCGGGTCGCAAGCCAGCTTTGGCCGCGGGCGCGTTTTGCAACACCCCCGTGATGATCACACCCTCGACGTCTTTCAAGCCAAATGTTTCGGCCAACTCGGGGGTGAGTTCATTGGGCTCTACACCCACCCAGCCACGGGTCACTTGGCCATCACGCACGATGCCTTCCAACACCTGCCGCGCGGTGGACACAGGAATAGCAAAGCCGATGCCCATATTGCCGCCAGAGCGCGAATAGATGGCGGTATTGATGCCCAGCAGACTGCCATTCACATCCACCAGCGCACCGCCTGAATTACCTGGATTGATGGCAGCATCGGTTTGGATGAAGTTCTCAAACGTGTTGATCCCCAGTTGATTGCGACCCAAGGCCGACACAATGCCACTGGTCACTGTTTGCCCTACGCCAAAGGGATTGCCTATCGCCAACACCTTGTCTCCCACCTGCGCCGCATCCGAGTTGCCCAGCGTGATCACCGGTAATCGATCGAGTTGAATGCGCAAGATGGCCAAGTCGGTTTCGGGATCGGTGCCAATCACGGTGGCACGTGCCCGGCGGCTGTCACTCAAGGTGACTTCAATTTCATCCGCACCCTCGATCACATGGTTGTTGGTCAAGATATAGCCTTCCGGGCTCACAATCACGCCGCTGCCTAACCCTGCTTGGGGTTCGTCGTCATCTCGATCGCCATAAAAAAAGCGAAACCAAGGATCGTTGGATGGAGGGGGTTTCGTTGCTGCCTGCGTGGTGGCAATGCTCACCACTGCAGGTGCAGCGCGCCGCGCCGCAGGGCTCAAACTGCCAGGCATGACCGCACCGGGGGGCAAAGGCGCAGCCTCTTGCAAGCTCACGCCAGAAATTCGTGGCGCCCGATTCAACCATTCAGGCTTGAGCGTGGCCAACACAAACCACACCGCGACCGCCACAGTGACGAGTTGAGAAAAAAGCTGCCAATGACGTTTCATGGGGCTTTAAGACGCGTTCACTCAGCGTCAGGCGCCTGGGTATGTTTGATGAACAACTGAGCAGCCCAGATGCCAACTTCGTACAAGACGCACATCGGGATCGCCAAAGCCAACTGTGACACCACATCTGGCGGGGTCACGATGGCCGCAATGATGAATGCCAACACAATGAAATAAGAGCGAAAACCTTTGAGCTTTTCAATGCTCACCACCTTCATGCGCGCCAACACAATCACCACAATTGGCACTTCAAACGCCAAGCCAAAGGCAATGAACATCGTCAACACAAAACTCAAGTAAGCTTCAATGTCAGGCGCCGCCGTGATACTTTTGGGGGCAAAACTTTGGATGAACTTGAACACCTGGCCAAACACAAAGAAGTAGCAAAAAGCCACCCCAATCATGAACAGCAAGGTGCTGGAGACCACCAGTGGCAACACCAGCTTTTTTTCGTGCGCATACAAGCCCGGGGCCACAAAGGCCCACACCTGATACAGCACCAAGGGCAAAGCCAGCAAAAAAGCGGCCATGAGCAAAATTTTGAGTGGCACCAAAAATGGCGAAATCACCGACGTGGCGATCAAGGTTGCGCCAGCGGGCAACTGCGCGACCAACGGGGCTGCCAACAAGTCGTACAACTCGGCAGGCCCGGGAAAAATAGCCAACACAGCTCCGGCGATCGCCACCGCAATGGTTGACTTGACCAAACGGTCACGCAACTCAATCAGGTGTTGAACAAAGGGTTGCTCGGTGCCGGCTAACTCGTCTTGGGGAGGGGTATCAGACATCAGGCCTCACAGCGGGACGAAAGCGGGCCACACGGGCAGCGCCAGAAAGGGCCTTGGTACGAACACCTTGGCGGGCCTTGTACCACTGCGGCACGCTGCCGCGCTTGAGGCGCCATTTTTTACCTGGGTGTTGGTAGCTCAGAGGAGGGGTTTCTATCGGGGTGTACTCGTTACCGGTCAAACCTGCGGTCGTTTCTGCCCAGTCTTTTTCAAACTCGCTGCTCGCGGTTTGCACCGAATGCTCCACATC
>CAIMWY010000402.1 GCA_903845315.1 uncultured Burkholderiales bacterium | reverse complement strand
GGTGCTGGTGGCCACGCCCGGGCGTTTGCTCGACCACATCGAAGCCAAGAACGTGGTGCTCAACCAAGTGGAATATGTGGTGCTCGACGAAGCCGACCGCATGTTGGACATTGGTTTCTTGCCCGACCTGCAACGCATCTTGAGCCATTTGCCCAAGCAGCGCACCACGCTGCTGTTCTCCGCCACGTTCTCGCCCGAGATCAAGCGCCTGGCCGGCAGCTATTTGCAAAACCCCGTCACCATCGAAGTGGCGCGCCCCAACGAGACTGCGTCCACCGTGTCGCAGCATTTCTTCAGCGTGGGCTTGGACGATAAATACCGTGCGCTCAAGCAAATGGTCAAAAGCAATGGCATCACCCAAGCCTTTGTGTTTTGCAACAGCAAGCTGGGCTGCGCCCGCTTGGCCCGCTCACTCGAGCGGGATGGCCTGCGCACCACCGCCTTGCACGGCGACAAGAGCCAAGACGAACGTTTGAAGGCGCTAGAGGCTTTCAAGCGCGGCGAGGTTGACTTGCTGGTGTGTACCGATGTGGCCGCACGCGGCTTGGACATCAAAGACGTGCCTGCGGTGTTTAACTTTGACATTCCGTTCAACGCCGAAGACTATGTGCACCGCATTGGCCGCACCGGTCGTGCAGGTGCTTTGGGTCAAGCCATCAGCTTTGTATCGGGCAGCGACCAACGCTTGGTGGCCGACATTGAGAAATTGCTCAAGACCAAGATCGAACTCGAAGCCGTGGAGTTTGAAGAAGACCGTCCACGCGGCCGCATCAACACCGGGCGTCGTGCCTGGGGTGAAGATGACCCACGCGATGTGCTCGACAAACCCCGCGCCCCTGAAGGTCAAAGCCGCGCGCGTCGCGAGAGCAACTACGCGCCTGCATCGCGCGCGTCGCACGACCCCTTCTTTGACAAACCCTATGAAGCCCCGGTGCGTGCCGAGGGTGAAGTGACTGCACCCAAAGAGCCGCTGCGCAAGTCGCCCAACATCAAGCCCAAGCGCAAGGTGGCGGCTTTGTTCAAAATCGCTGATTGAGTTTCATGCATTGAGACTCATGCCAGCGGGTCAAGGGCTTGCTGGCATGTCACACTCAGAACGGGCAATTGACGCACATCGCCAATGACCTCTGGCTGCTCGATGCGCAAGGCGCTCAAGCAACCGCCCCACACACAGCCGTCGTCCAGACACACCACGTTGGGTTGGTTCACCTTTTTGAGCGTGGACCAATGGCCAAAGGCCACCATCGCATCGGCGCTGCGCCTGCCTGGCACCTCGAACCAGGGCATCAAACCCTCAGGCGCTTGATCGGCGCTTTCTTTCACACTGAAATCCATCGCGCCTTGCGCATTGCAAAAACGCATGCGCGTGAGTGCGTTGACGATCACGCGCAAACGGTCGGCACCTTGCAAGTCATCGCGCCACTGGTTGGGCAGGCCGCCATACATCTGCGGCATGAAGGTGGTCAGCGCGTCACCGCGCAACACGTCTTCCACTTCGCTCGCCAGTGCCAAGGTTTGTTCAGGTGTCCACTGCGGCAGCACGCCTGCATGCACCATCAACACCTGCCCCAGGCGAATCGCCATGTGCTGCTGGCGCAGCCAATCTAGCAACACCGTGCGGTCGGGCGCGTTCAAGATGTCGGCAATAGTGTCTTGCCGATGTGCAGCGCGCACCCCTTGTGACACCGCCAACAGGTGCAAATCATGGTTGCCCAAAATGCATTGCGCGCTGCTGCCCAAGGCCATCAGACGGCGCAACACGCCCACGTTGTCGGGGCCTCGGTTAACCAAGTCACCCAGCAAGTACAGCGTGTCACGGCTTGGAGAAAAGTCAATGTGGGTGAGTAAACGTGCCAAGGCTTCGTCGCAGCCTTGTACGTCACCAATCAAGTAAAGTGCCATGGATGGATTGTCTCTAATCTTGTTTCACCCGATTGCCCCACATGGATGTTTTGCTAATTGTTTTACTCACCCTCTTGAACGGCGTGTTTGCCATGTCCGAGATGGCTTTGGCATCCAGTCGCAAAGCGCGCTTGGCCGCACTCAACGAGGCCGGCGACAGTGGGGCGCGGGCGGCGCTCAAGCTGATGGCGCACCCCACCCAATTTTTGTCGACAGTGCAAATCGGCATCACCTCCATTGGTGTGCTCAGCGGCATCGTGGGCGAAGCCGCTTTCAGTGCCAAGGTGTCTGATTGGTTGCTCACCCAAGGTGTGGCCGATCGTTTTGCCGAGGGGCTGGCCACGGCCATGGTGGTGACCTTGATCACCTTCAGCACCATCTTGTTTGGCGAGTTGGTGCCCAAGCGCATTGGCCAGCTCTATCCCGAGCCCGTGGCGCGTTTGACCGCCCCGTTGATGTTGGCCCTGGCCACCATCGCGCGCCCGTTTGTCAGTCTGTTGTCTGCCAGCACCAGTGCCATGCTCAAACTGCTGCGGGTGGAGGTGCATGCTGGGCGAACCATGACCGAAGAAGAAATCAGTGCCAGCTTGGTCGAGGGGGTGGATGCGGGCGTGATTGAGCAGCATGAACACCAGATGGTGCAAAACGTGTTCAACCTCGACGAGCGTTCCCTCACCTCTATCATGGTGCACCGCTCCGACATTGAGTGGCTGGATGCCAAAACCACTGTGCCGCAAGCGCTGGCGCAGGTGGGCGCGCAAGGCGCGCACTCGTGGTACCCGGTATGCCGTGATGGATTGGACGATGTGGTGGGTGCGGTCAGTGTGTCGCAACTGCTGCGTCTGCCGCCTGGCACTGAGATGACGGTCGAGACATTGGCTAAGCCCGTGTCCTTTGTGCCTGAGACCTTGAGTGGCTTGGACTTGTTGGAGCAATTCCGTCGCCCTGTGGAGCGGGCCACAGCGCACGGCCGCATGGTGTTGGTGGTGGACGAGTACGGTGTGGTGCAAGGGCTGATGACGCCGCGTGACTTGCTCGAAGCCATCACAGGCGAACTGCTGCAAGCCACCGCCACCGACGAAGCCTGGGCCACGCCGCGCGATGACGGCAGTTGGTTGATCGATGGCTTGATGCCCGTGGCCGAGTTCAAAGCCCGTTTGAACATACGCGAATTGCCCGATGAAGAGCGCGACATCTACAACACCGTGGCCGGTTTGGTGATGGCCATTGCGGGGCACCTGCCCCAAGTGGCTGAGCGCTTTGAGTGCGCGGGGTGGATGTTGGAGGTGCTCGACCTCGATGGTCGGCGCATCGACAAGGTACTGGCCACCTGGGCCCACCCCACCCGCTGATCCTTTCCTAGCGCTGGTGAAAAGCCCAGCGCAACCCCCTTTCGGTCAACGCTGATCAAACTCCCGTTCGCGCCTACGTGATCTAAGCCTGTGTCGCGCAGGTGATTGCTCAGGCGTTGACAGGGCACTCACGTGACTTTCATAATTTGCCCAAGTTGCCAATAAAGAACTTAAGTTGCTATATTGGCAACTAAAAGAAATTATGAATACCCATGACTGAAGACTCCTCGCGTAAAACGGTCGACAAAGCCATGCGTGTGCTGCACGCATTCAGCAGCGAGCGCACCGAACTCTCCGTCGGAGAGTTGAGCGCAGCTTTGGGCATGCACAAAAGCGTGGTGTCTCGCTTGGTGTCGTCCTTGCGCGATTGGCGGATGTTAGAAAAAGACGCCATGACGCAGCGCATACGCATCGGTGCAGGGGCCTTCCGGTTGGGGACGCTCTACACCCGCGAGAACCATTTGATCCGCGTGGCCCAAGCCAAGCTCGAGTCCTTGGTGCAACAAACCGGGCAGTCCGCACATCTGACGGTGTTGGATGGGGATCGGGTGTTGGTGGTCGCTACGGTGGACAGTCCCAGTGCGCTGCGTGTGATCATGCGCTTGGGGGACTACCGCAATTTGCACGCCACCGCGTCAGGTAAATTGTTTTTGGCGTTGAGTGCCCCGACCTTGTTGGACAACTTGTTCGCGCAGGGCGAGCTGACGCGCAGTACCCCCCACACACTGACGCAGCGCGACGAACTCGACAAAGCCTTGGCACGCATTCGGCGCGAAGGGATGGCTTGGAACCGCGGTGAAAACACCGTAGGTGCAGGCGCCGTTGCTGCCCCCATTTTTGATGCCCATGGCGACATGGTGGCTGCTTTGTCGGTGGTCTATCCGCTCAATGTGGTCAATGCCCAAACCAGCAAAATTATTGCCGAACTCACGCAGGCAACTGCCCCTCTTATTTCAACCGAACTCGGCTTCAACGGCTGAATAACACGCAAAGGAGAAAGAATGCCCATCAACCAAAATGCACTCGGTGCAGAAACCCCCTGGACCCAGGTGGTGGTGACGCAGCGACAAATCGATTCGCTGTGCAGCTGCTTGGAAGACTACAACCCGTTGTTTCTAGACGATGAGATTGCCAGCCAAAGCGGCAATGCAGGCATCGTGGCGCCCCCGACCTTGATCAATTGCTTTAGAGATTTCAAAACCACCTTGGTGCTGTCTGAAACCGAAGTCGATTTGCCCTTGCTGTTGCATGGCGAGCAAGTCATCCACTATTTCAAACCTGTGCGCCCAGGTGACACGGTCTGGCACAAGATCAAAGTGGTCGATGCAGGCCGCAAAAAAAGCAAAACCTATGGTGAGCTGAGTTTTTTCACGGTGCTCATCAAGCTCAAAAACGATGCCGACGAAAAGCTGGTGGAAGCCACCCAGCTTTTTTTCGTGCGCGACAAATGAATGACATTCACATTTGCTAAGGACTGACATGGACTACAACGAACGACTCTCTGCACCCAAGCATGCTGTGGTGGAACCCAAAACCGAAGGCCCCTGGTTTGAAGATGTCCAAGTGGGCATGACCCTCGAGCTGAAAAAGCCGCCCATCACGCGCTTACAAATTGCCCGTTTTGCGGGAGCCTCAGGCGACTTCAACCCCAGTCACGTGGACGAAGACATCGCGCGAGACATTGGCGGCATGGGCGGCGTGTTTGCCCACGGCATGATCGGCATGGGCTTCATCGGCCAAATGTTGACCGACTGGTTGTGGGACCGCCCGATGCGCACTTTCTCCACCAAAGCGGTGTTGATCGTGCGTCCTGGCGACAGCCTGAGCTGCCACGCCAAGGTCACGCGCAAGTGGGTGGAAGATGAAATCAATTTGGTTGAACTTGAGGTCACGGCCGTCAACCAACGCGGTGAAGTCACCCACACCGGGCACGCCATTGCCATGTTGCCGCACCGCCCCATTCGCATCGCTGAACACCTCAAGCGTCCCTACTTGGTTCAGCACCGGGTGATTGGGTAATTACAGATGATTGAGCTCACCGTCTCGCGAGCCTTGGCGTTGGCGGCGCAGCGTGCGGGCAACAAGGTGGCCTTGCGCTGCGGTACCCGTCAATTGACCCATTTGCAGCTCGATGCGGCGGCCAACCAATTGGGGCAGGCCTTGTTGGCGCGAGGGCTCCAGCGCGGTGACCATGTGGCGGTGGTGTTGCCCAATTGCATGGAGTATGTGGTGATTGCCATGGCCTGCGCCAAAGCAGGCTTGACGATGGTCACGCTCAATTACCGTTTCACCGCTTCAGAGTATGCGGTTCAGTTGCAAGACTGTGGTGCCCTGGCTTTGATTTACGGTGACGTGTTTGCTGCCGCTGTACTGCCTGCAACGCAAGGCCTGTCGGTGCGGGTGTTTTTGCATCACGGCGATGGTGCAGACGCTGCACACGAAAGTTTGACCCATGCCATTGACACAGCCTCAAACGCACCTCTGGAAGTGGATGTGGGCGAGTTGGATGTGTTCTATTTGGGTTACACCTCCGGCACCACCGGGCGTCCCAAGGGTGCCATGGTCACGCAACGCAACCGAGCTTTGGCCTACCACTACTGGGCGCTTGAGTTTGGCCTGAGTGAGCGTGATGTGTCTTTGCACTGTGGCCCGTTTCACCACACCGCACCGTTTACCTTTACCTTGGCGCAGTTGTACTTGGGTGGTGAAGTGGTCATCTTGGAGCATTTCGATGCCTTGGAGGCTTTGCAACAAATCCAAACCCATCATGTCACTTGGATGTTTGCCGTGCCCTTCATGTACGAGCGCATCTTGGCCTTGGGTGCCGACACGCTGGCCAAGCACGACTGGACCAGCCTGCGCATGATGATTTCGGGTGGCTCGGCCCTCACCACACAAACCAAAGAGGGCGTGCTCGTCACCTTCCCTGCGTGTGGCTTGCATGAGTTTTATGGTGCCACCGAAGCCGGTGTCATCACCAACTTGCGACCCCACGACCAAGCGCGCAAACGCCGCTGTGTGGGGCGCCCGGTGTTTGACACCGAAGTGGCGATTCGTGATGAAGCAGGACAAGATGTGCCGGTGGGCGAGATCGGCGAAATTTGGCTGCGTGGCCCCACGATTTTTTCGGGCTACTTCAATGCGCCCGAAAAAAACCAGGCGGTATTTTCTGGCGACTGGTGCACCCTGGGCGATGTGGGCCGCATCGACGATGAGGGCTATGTCTACATCGTGGACCGCAGCAAAGATGTCATCAAGAGTGGTGGCGTCAACGTGTACCCGGTCGAAATTGAAGAGGTGTTGCTTGAGCAAGCCGGGGTGATGGAAGTTGCCGTAGTCGGCATTGCCGACCCAACCTGGGGCGAGGCCGTGCATGCCGTGGTGGTGGCTGCACCGCAAGTGCGGCTGGACCCGGAGTTCTTGTTGTCGCGTTGCCGTGAACATTTGGCTGGCTACAAAGTGCCCCAAGACGGTGGAGTTTCGAACTGAGTTGCCACGCAATGCCAATGGCAAAGTGCTCAAGCGGGTGCTGCGTGACGAGTGTGCTGTGTAGCGATATGTGCCTGCTGTGCTTTGCTGTGGGCTAACCTAAGGAGAACACCATGTTGAAGATCCGAAGCAAGTGCATCACGCTGGCGCTGACCTTTTTATCTGGCCTCAGCGCTTGGCCCTTGTTAGCTTGGGGGCAGATTTACCCCAGCAAGCCGATCACCTTGATCATTCCTTTTCCGCCTGGCGGCCCCACCGATGTGACAGGGCGTGTGCTGGCAGAAAAACTCTCACTCGCCCTCAAGCAACAAGTGGTGGTGGACAACCGAGCCGGTGCCAGTGGCAACGTGGGTGCGGTGGCCGCTGCACGTGCGGCGCCCGATGGCTACACCTTGTTTTTTGCCACCGGCGGCACCCATGGCATCAACCCCAGTCTTTACCGCAATGCGGGCTTTGATCCGATCCGTGATTTCGCCCCCGTGGCTTGGATCACCGTCTCGCCCAACATCATCGTGGTGCATCCGTCTTTCCCGGCCGCCACCGTCAAAGAGTTGATCGAGTTGGCCAAAGCCAACCCAGACAAATACAGCTCGGCGGCGCCCGGTCAAGGCTCTACCCCGCACATGGCGGGCGAGTTGTTCAAGCGTGCGGCGGGCATTGCCATCGTGCATGTGCCCTACAAAGGCAGTGGGCCCGCACTCAACGACGTGATGGGCGGCCACATCCCCATCATGTTCGACGGCATTCCCTCGGCCATGCCGCACATCCGTGCTGGGCGCTTGCGTGCTTTGGGGGTGACGAGTTTGCAACGCGTGCCCACGGCACCTGATATCCCAACCATCGCTGAGACGCTGCCCGGTTTTGAGGCCAATGGTTGGTTTGCCTTGTTCGCGCCCGCAGGCACCCCGGCTGAGATCGTCAACAAACTCAACGCCGAGATCAACCGCATCCTCGATCAGCCCGATGTCAAGCAACGCTACGCGGGGTTGGGTGCCATCACCGTGGGCGGTCCGCCAGAAAAATTGCGCGACCAAGTCAAAGCCGAAGTCGAGCGCTGGAGTGAGCTGATTCGTGTGACCCAAATGAAAGTCGAATAAGCGCTGCTCTTAGGCAATAACAATTCAAGGAGACCGTGATGAAAATATGTTTGGCCCTGGTGATGGGGTGGATGGCGCTGCTGGTGGCGGCGCCCGTTTCGGCACAAGGCTATCCCAACCGTCCTGTCAAGATTGTGGTGCCTTACCCGCCAGGTGGCGCCACTGACACCGCGGCGCGCTTGATGGCGCAATCTCTGACCGAAGCATTTGGTCAAGCCTTCACGGTCGAGAACAAACCAGGCGCGGGCGGCATGCTGGCGTTGGAACAAGTGGCCGCCGCCGCTCCCGATGGTTACACCTTGCTGGTGCCCAGCACCGGACCAGCGGCCATCAGCCCAGTGTTGTACAAAGACCGCAACTTCGATCCCTTGGCGCGCTTGGAGGCCATCATTCCTTTTGCTTCCGCGCCAGGCATCATCGTGGTGCGTAACGGGCTCAAGGCCAACACCATCAAAGAGTTGCTGGCCTTGTCTGCGTCCACGCCCAACGGCTTGACCATGGCCTCTGCGGGCAGTGGCAGTTTCCAGCATTTGTTGGGCGTGCATTTCCAAAACTCGGTGGGCGTGAAGTGGACCCACATTCCCTTCAAAGGCAGCGCCCCAGCGCTGACCGAAATGGTGGGTGACCGGGTGGACGTGATGGTCGACGTGGTGCCCTCAGCCGCGCCCTTGATCAAGGCCGGTCGCCTGCGCGCCTTGGCGGTGACGACCCCAAAGCGTTCTGGCCAATTGCCCGATGTGCCGACCTTGGAAGAGTTGGGCATCAAAGGCTATGACAAGAGCGGTTGGCACGCCTTGTTCGCCCCCAAAGGTACACCCGCAGACATCATCAACCGCATGAATACGGTGCTCAACAAAGCCTTGGCCTCGCCTGAGATGAAGGTGAAATTGGCGGCCATTGGGGCTGACGCCGATGGCGGCCCGCCTGAGCGACTGACCGAGCGTATGCGCGCTGAATTGCGCGAGTGGGCCGAAGTGATTCGCTTATCTGGTGCGACTGTTGAATAAATTGAAATCCCACTTGGAGCTCACATGGCCAAAGAATTTCGCGACTTTCTGAACTTGCTGGAACAGCAAGGCGAACTCATTCGCGTCAAAGAAGAAATTGATTTGCGCGAGGTCTCAGCGCGCACCGCAGCGTCATCCAAAGCGCTGTGGTTTGAGCGCGTCAGTGGCTATGACATGGGCGTGGTCAGTGGCATTTTGGGATCGCGCGCGCGCATGGCAGCCAGCCTTGGGTGCGACCACCGCGAGATGGGCAAAGAGTTCCATCGCCGACTGGCCAACCCGATACCGCCTGTGATGGTGAGCACGGGCCGTGTCAAAGAAGTCATCAAAGTGGGGGGCGCGATTGACTTGACGGCCTTGCCGGTGCCCTTGGTCAGCATGTTGGATGGCGGTCCCTACATCACCTCGGCCATTGGCATTGCCAAAGACCCAGACTACGGCCGCAACGTGGGTTGTTACCGCTTCATGATTCGCAGCGACAAAGAAACCGGCGTCGACCTGATTGGTGCTTCTGACCTCAAGTTGTTTTATGACCGTGCCTTCAAGCAAGGCAAGCCGCTGCCACTGGCCATTGCGATTGGCGTGCATCCCTCGCTGCTGATGGGGGCTGCGCACATGGCAGCTTCTGGGCAAGACGAGTACGAACTCGCGGGGGCATTGGCGGGTGAGGCGGTGCGCTTGGTGAAATGTGAAACCGTCGACTTGGAAGTGCCAGCGGACGCCGAGATCGTGATTGAAGGCGAGTTGTTGCCCATTGGCTGGACCGAGGACGAAGGCCGCTTTGGGGACTTCACCGGGTTTGTGGGGCCGATCAAATTCAATCCGGTGTTTCGCGTGACAGCCATCACCCACCGCAAAGATGCGGTGTTTTATGCCTTGCACATGCCCGACGAGGTGGACTACTTGATTGCCCCGCCATTGGAGGGCTCGGGTTGGCAAGCCTTGTCGGTAGCGGGTGTCAAGGCTACGGCGGTGTATGCACCGGCCGCAGCGGGGTGCAATTTGCATTTGTATGCATCCATACGCAAACGCCCAGGCGAAGGCAAAAACGCCTTGATGGCCCTGATGTCGCTCAAGCGGGTCAAGCATGTGGTGGTCACCGACGACGACATCGACATCTTTGATCCCGAATCGATGGAGCGCGCCCTGGCTTACCGGGTGCGGCCCACGCGTGACATCGTCATCGTCGACGGCGCACGGGGTTCCCACCTAGACCCCAGCACCCAGTTGCACGTGACCAAGGGTGCCTTGGCCCCCTTGACCGCCAAGTGGGGTGTCGACGCCACCATCCCCGAGGGCTCAGACATTTCTGAATACGACCCGATTGATTACCCCTTCAAGGCCAGCGACCCAGCGCCAACGCAGACGGTGGCAACGCCCAGCAACACCGCAGATTTGGCCAAAGCCATTGCGGCACTGCTGGTCAAGCCCTTGCACTTTTACGATGTGCTGGCGCATTTTGGACACACGCCGCAGCGCCAAATTGTTCAGGCTTGGGGTCTATTGCGGCAAAACAACCGACTCGACCGCGAGCAGGCCACCGGACGCTACATCCTCAAATAGCGGTGGCTGTCATTCAAGGGCAATGCCCTTGGCTTTGATCAGCTGAGACCACATGCCCATTTGCGCTTGAATGAAGTCTTGGGCGGCTTTGGGTCCGCCTTTTTGAACCTCGCCTCCGAGCTGGGCAATGCGTGATTTGACCTCGGGCGCGTCCATGGCTTTTTGCAAAGCCGCAGACAGTTTGTCCACCACGGCGTCGGGTGTGCCTGCGGGCACGAACACACCATTCCACTCGTACACCTCGGCGCCGGGCACACCAGCTTCCGCCAAGGTGGGCACGTCGGGCAAGATGGAAGAGCGCTTGGCGGCGGTCACCGCCAGCGGTCGCAACTTGCCCGACTGCACGTGTTGCAAGGTCGAGGCCAAGTTGCCAAAGAACAAAGGCAGTTGCCCACCCAGCACATCGTTC
>CAIMWY010000401.1 GCA_903845315.1 uncultured Burkholderiales bacterium | reverse complement strand
TCAACAAAATGATTTCGTAATGACGCATGGACACTCCTTAAGGATTAAAGCCACCCACGGCGTCAGACGTGGTGTAGCAAGGGTAAGCCTGCCATTATAGTCAATTTTTCCAAGTCCAAGCCTTGCTCCCTGCATATCCCATGATCAATCCAACGGGGACTCCAAAAACTGCGGCGCACGTTGGGTCAAGATTCCACCACAGCGTAACGGTCGGTTCCAGTTGCAAACGCATTTGCACCCAAGGGTGGTTAGAGACGATGTAGAAAAAGGAAATGCCCAAACCTGACACCATCGCGGCCACGGCCCCCACACGGTTCATGGCGGGCCAGTAAAGTCCAAGCAGAAGCACTGGAAAAAAAGTGGCTGCTGCCAGCGAGAAAGCGCAGGTGACCCAATACAAAATATTGACTGGCCGATTAGTGGCCACCCAGGCAGCCAGTAAGGCAACCACCATCAATAAGATTTTTGACAACATCACCCGTCGCATAGCCGGTGCTTGAGGAGATGCTGTTGAAAAATAAAGGTCTTGCGCTAATGCATTCGAAATGGTGAGCAATAAACCGTCGGCAGTTGACAAAGCCGCAGCCAATGCCCCGGCAGCAATCAATCCAGTAAAAACCGGAGACAACCTAGCAATCTCTGGCAGGGCCAACACCACATAGTCATTGAACAATCGAATGTCAGAGAACTGAACAATACCGTCGTGGTTGTGGTCTTGCACTGTGAGCAATGCCAACTTACGTAGCTTGAGTCGATCTGCCCAGTCGGGAAGTTGATCCAAATGGACACCCACCAACTCATTCAACACAAATGATTTGATTAAAACGGCCAATGCAGAGGCACACAGGTAAACGATGACGATGAAAAAAAGCGCCCAAACTACGGAACGTTGAGCTTCCGTAGGACTTGAAGCCGTATAAGAACGAACCAAAACGTGGGGCAACGCAGCTGTGCCAACCATCAGACAAAACACCAAGGCAACTGTATTCATCCACCCACTGTTCCATCCTGACAAACCCTGGGCCTGAAAACCCACGGGCCTGCTGATGACTTTGACCAAGTGCTCTCGCTCCATCAACCAAGCTTGCGACAACCGATCGATGTCAGCCTCACGCCAAGCGGGGTTAGCCTCCAAAGATTGAATTTCTCGCAATGGTGAGTTTTCTTCTTTGGCCCGTGCAATTTGGCGACCAATGTTTTGCTGCTCAATCACACGCGCACGGGCGGGGGCTGCAAGTTTTTCATCTAAGTCGCGGATACGCACCGCAATAGCTTCACGCGTTTGCAATTCAGCGGGATCTGCCTGTATTTCTCGAGCCCGCTGCTCAACGGACTGCAAAGACTGAGATGCGGCCAGGGGTAAAAGGGGGTGACCATGGGTTTTCCAAGAGACTGCTATGCCCAAAGCCAACATGGATGCAACGATGACCACACACTGCACCACTTGGGTCCATGTCACGGCCCGCATGCCGCCCAAAAAAGAACACAACAAAATACCGCCCAACGCCAAAAAGACACCCAACTCGAAAGTTAGGCCTGACAACATAGACGCGACTAAGCCAATGCCGTAAATCTGCGCAATCAGATAAATACTCGAGCACAAAATTGCGCCCCAAGCCGCCAGCCAGCGAACGGTGGCGCTTTGAAAACGTTGCGCTAAAAAATCAGGAATGGTGATGGCCGAGGATGCATTGAGCTTGGCAGCAAACAAAAATCCTAACAAACAAAAGCCTCCCGTCCAACCCAACACATAGGCCAATCCCCCTGCATGGTTTCCATCCCCGACAAAACCATCCGAGAGCAATAGCCCCGTCAACCCAATGAAAGACGCCGCTGACATCCAATCAGCAGCCGTAGCCATACCGTTGAACGGTGCGCTGATTCGACGTCCCGCCACGTAATATTCCTCGGGATTGCCAGTCCGACAAAACATGCCAATCAAAGCGTAGCCAATGATCGATACAACCAGAAAAAACCCATTGATCCAGGATTTTGAGATTCCCATCAAGTCTGCCAACCACATCCCAACAGCCAAAGCAACCAAGACCAGTAGGCCGACCACCACCAATCGCCAGCGCCATGGGCTCAACTCAATGCTCATACCTGCCCCTCACTGGTTTACGCGCCCACCACCAGACCAGCAACCAGTAAAAGATAGGCAGCGCTTGCGCCACCAACCAAAAATGCATGTGTGTTTGAGCAGGCCAAATCCAAGCCAACGTCAAGGCGCCCACTGTAGAGAAAGTCAGCAAGGTCAGTCCAATCCATGCGCGGCAACTCAAACCTGATTGGGCAACTCCATCTGAGGTGCTTTGAGCAAGATCGGACGAAGGGATAGGTGTCGGCGCGGTCATTTCACCTGTTTTTAACAGTTTCAGGTCAATACGCACCTCAGGTTTATCCCAAGGCGCGTCCCGCGTGCGTCAAAAAATGGCTCAAACAGCCAACGACTTCCAAGTCTCAATCACACTGTCTGGATTGAGTGAAATCGAGCTGATTCCCTGGTCAGCCAACCAATGGGCAAAGTCGGGATGATCGCTCGGGCCTTGTCCACAAATCCCGATGTATTTGCCATGTGCCTTGCAAGCATTGATGGCAAGGCTTAGCAAAGCTTTCACAGCAGGATCCCGCTCGTCAAAATCTGCCGCCAAAAGCTCCAAACCTGAATCACGATCGAGTCCCAATGTCAGTTGAGTCAAATCGTTCGAGCCGATTGAAAATCCAT
>CAIMWY010000400.1 GCA_903845315.1 uncultured Burkholderiales bacterium | reverse complement strand
CCTTGACGGCCCGCACAGGATCTTCTTGCGGCTCGACTTTATGACATGCGATCAAACAAAGTATCAAGGTACACGCAGCGGCATTACGACCAAAACGCACGGGAAAATAAGGCATAAAGTATTCTAAATTTAATGACTGACTGGTTAGTAATTTTAACAACTGGGTTAACCCTGTCAAGCGACAATACCTTGAAAACCATGTCAAGCATTGATCATTACGAAAATTTCCCCGTGGCATCCTGGCTATGTCCAGCCCATCTGCGCGCTGCCGTGACTGCGATCTACCACTTCGCCCGGACGGCAGATGACTTGGCCGATGAGGGTGATGCACCTGCACACCACCGCTTGAATGACTTGTCAGAGTTCCGACACGACTTGGATCAATGCTTTTCTGGATCGGGACTCAAGAGCCAACGTTGGCCTGACTTGTTTGCAGCTTTGTTTCGGGCCATCCAACAACACCAGTTGCCTGCGCAGCCACTGCATGATTTATTAGAAGCCTTCGAACAAGACGTGGTCTACACCCGCGTAGGTCAGGGTTATCGCAACCGCCATGAGTTGCTCGACTATTGCCGTCGCTCGGCCAACCCCGTGGGCCGTTTGATGCTGCATCTGTATGGCGTGACCGACGACACCTCGCTGCAGCAAAGCGATGCCATTTGCACGGCACTGCAACTCATCAACTTCTGGCAAGACCGCCCAAAGGACTTGGCGCACGGGCGAGACTATTTGCCCAGCGGTCACACGCTGGAGCAAGAATTGACATTTACCCGCGTATTGATGGCGAAAGGCGCACCCTTGGTCAAGCGTGTCAAAGGACGTGCTGGCTGGGAGCTACGGGCTGTGGTGCAGGGCGGCTTGTGCATTTTGGACAAACTCGACGCGCAACAAAACCGACCGCGCTTGACGCGCACGGACTACCTTCGCATCGCTTGGCGTTGTTGGCGCATGTGAAGCGCTCAGACCAGATAATTCACTCGTCATGACCCCCCAACAATACGTTCAACAAAAAGCCGCATCATCGGGTAGCAGCTTTTATTACGCTTTTTTGTTTTTACCGCCACAACGTCGTGCGGCCATCACCGCCTTCTATGCGTTTTGCCGCGAAGTTGACGATGTGGTGGACGAGGTCAGCGACCCTGGCGTGGCCAACACCAAGCTGGCCTGGTGGCGCAACGAAGTACATCAAGCGTTTACTGGCAAACCCCAACACCCAGCCATGCAAGCCCTGTGGCCGTTGTGCGGAGAGTTCGGCATTGAAGAGCCCATGTTGCAGTCGGTGATCGAAGGCTGCGAGATGGACCTCACGCAAACCCGCTACCTCGACTACCCCAACCTCGCACGCTACTGCCATTTGGTCGCAGGCGTTGTGGGTGAAGTGTCTGCGCGCATCTTTGGCCAGATCGACCCTGCTACCACGGCCTACGCCCACACACTCGGCCTGGCGTTTCAGCTCACCAACATCATCCGCGACGTTGGAGAAGACGCTCTGCGGGGTCGCATTTATCTGCCCGTGTCTGAACTCCAGCAATTCGATGTCAAAGCGCACGAGGTACTCAACCGCGTCGACTCTGAGCGCTTTCAAGCCCTCATGCAGTTGCAAGCGCAACGCGCCCATGCCTTGTACGACCAAGCCCTGCGCCTGCTGCCGGCCACAGACTGGCAAACGCAGAAACCCGGCTTGATGATGGCCAGCATTTACCGCACCTTGCTGCGCGAAATCGAAGCCAAAAAGTTTCCCGTGCTGCAGCAACGTGTGGCTTTGACACCGCTGCGCAAACTCTGGCTCGCCTGGAAGATGCAAGCTCTTGGACGTTTTTAGATCCCTGTGTCCATGAAACACCTCCGCATCGTGGGCGCTGGCTGGGCTGGACTGGCCACTGCCGTGGCTGCGGTGCAAGAGGGCTGGCAGGTTGACCTCTATGACACCGCCCATGCGCCGGGGGGACGCGCACGCAGCCTGACACAGCACTTTGCCGGTCATCCGCTGGACAACGGCCAACACCTGCTGATTGGCGCCTACCAAGACACCCTGGCGTTGATGCGCACAGTGGGCCTGCAACCCGACACTTTGCTCCATCGCACACCACTCAATTTGCGATTTGCCGACGGACAAGGCATTGCGCTACCCGATGGACCCGCCCCTTGGAATGTGATCGCAGGAATCATGCGGGCAGCGGATTGGAACTGGTCAGACAGATTTAGCTTGTTATCGGCTTGCTGGCAATGGCAACGCAGAAGGTTTAGCTGCGACGTCACCTGGACCGTGGCTCAGCTGTGCGCTCACAGCGCACTGACACCCCGTGTGGTGCAACAACTCATCGAACCCTTGTGTCTGTCGGCCTTGAACACCCCTGGCGAAAAAGCCAGCGCCAGTGTTTTCTTGCGGGTCTTGCACGATGCGCTGTTGGGCGGGCGCGGCAGTGCTGACCTGCTGATTCCCACCACCGACTTGAGTGCCCTGTTACCCGATGCATGCCTGCGCTGGTTGCATGCCCATGGTGCCAACGTGCACCTAGGACATCGCATCACCGCTGGCGACTTTCAATCCACCGCTTTCAAAACCTGTCCCAGTCAAACCGTTGTGTTGGCCTGCCCATATTGGGAAGCCGCACGGTTAACCGCAGACACTTATCCAGCATGGTCACAGCAAGCGGCCAGTTTGTCCCATGCGGCCATCACTACGGTCTATCTGCACTGCACAGAGCTAGGCTTTGTTGGTCTGCCTCAGCCCATGATGGCTTTGCACAGTGACGCCGAGCAACCCGCACAGTTTGTTTTTGACAGAGGCTACCTGACGCAGCAACCCGGTTTGCTGGCCGGCGTGATCAGCGACAGCCAGGGCGAGCGCGACGACATCGCTTTACGCGTACAGCAACAAGTGGCCCGTCAACTCGGGCTGTCACAACTGCACATCGTTCAAACCGTGGTGGAAAAGCGTGCAACGCTGTCGTGCACCCCCACCCAAGTGCGGCCCGAGGCACGCATAGCGCCGTATCTGTTCGCCTGCGGCGACTACGTGCAAGGCCCCTACCCGTGCACCCTAGAAGGTGCCGTGCGCTCAGGACAGCAGGTGGTCACACAACTGCGTGACCTCTGACACGGTCAGAGGCTGCGCTGAGTCGTGCGTCCAATCGCGACCATGGGTATTGACCCACACCGCTTGCATCCCCACGGCGCGCGCCCCAACCGCATCGGCCAAGACATCGTCACCCACGTGCAAGACAGCTTGGGGGGGCAACGCAAGTCGTTGGGCAGCTGCTTCAAAAATGCGTGGATCGGGCTTGGCCACGCCACAATCACGCGCACTCACCGAAGCATGAAAGTACGCCCCTACCGGCGTACGAAACACATCGGCATTGCCGTTCGAGACAGCAACCAATGGGTAGCGGGCCGCCAGTCGCGACATGGCCTGCACGACACCATCGAATAAAAACACTTGGTTGCGCGCAGCAAAAAAGGCTTCAAATGCCGCCTCAGCCAAATGCGGCGCTTCGCCCGCACGGCGCAGACTTTCGCGAATTGCCTCCAAGCGCAAAAAACTCAAATCATGGCTGCGCTCTGGATGACGGGCTTCTATCAAGTCGCGAATCTCGCGGCGCAATTCCAAATTGGCAGACAAGACCGCCGTTTGTGGCGCATGGGTGGCAAGCCAGCTGGCGAGTGCTTGGTCGGCGTGCGCGATCGTGGGGGCGATAGGCCACAGCGTGTCGTCAAGGTCGAACGTGATGGCTTGGATTTGGGTGGGGTCAATCATGGCTGGGCGAGAATACCGCATGCTGATCAAACCTGCTTTCTCCCCCGAGCCACCCTTCACCCACGGCCAAGCGCCACGCACCGCTGTTTTGCTGTGCAACTTGGGCACCCCAGACGCGCCCACCGCCAAAGCACTGCGTACCTATTTGGCCGAGTTTTTAGGCGATCACCGCGTCGTCGAGATTCCCCGCCTGATCTGGTTGGCCATCTTGCACGGCATCATCTTGCGCGTGCGCCCTTCCAAGTCGGCAAAGAAATACGCCAGCATTTGGACCGCCGAGGGCTCTCCCCTAAAGGTGTGGACCAAGCGTCAAGCCCAAGCATTGCAGCAAGCCTTCAATACGCGTGGCGAAGACATCATCGTGGACTACGCCATGCGCTATGGCAGCCACAACATCCCGTCTCAGCTTGACGCGCTCAAAGCCGAAGGCGCCACTCGCGTCTTGCTGCTTCCGGCTTACCCGCAATACTCTGGCACCACAACAGCCAGCGTGTTTGATGCCGTCTACACCTGGGGCTTAGGCACCCGCTTGCTGCCAGAGTTTCGCTTCATCAACCATTACCACGACGATGCAGGCTACATCACCTCATTGGCTGAGCGTGTGCGCAGTCATTGGGCTGAGCATGGCCAAGCAGAGCAATTGGTCATGAGCTTTCATGGCGTGCCAGAACGCACCTTGCAGTTGGGCGACCCTTACCACTGCGAGTGCTACAAAACGGCGCGCCTGTTGGGCGAGGCTCTTGGCCTGCGCAAAGAACAATACAAAGTGACGTTTCAATCACGCTTTGGCAAAGCCAAGTGGCTGGAGCCTTACACCGAACCCACGCTCATCGCCATGGCGCAACAAGGTGTGAAACGGGTGGATTTGATATGTCCTGGCTTCACCAGCGACTGCCTCGAAACCCTTGAAGAAATTGCACAAGAAGCTCAAGAGGCGTTCCACGCATCAGGCGGAGAGACCTTTCACTACATACCCTGCCTCAACGACAGCCCGCAGTGGGTAGATGCCATGAGAAATTTATGTCTACAACACATGGGAGGCTGGCCCATGCCGGCAAGCTCGGAACAGGCCAATTCGGCAAGTCGGCAGGCGGCTTTGGCACTCGGCGCCTTACAGTGAGCTGAGCAACACACGGCCCCTGCACCAGCAAGCTGAGCGCACAGACAAATTTGTGGTGAAAGACTAAGGGGCTTTAGAGGCGGGGCTGGAGGCAGCAGATGCCGCAGCTGACGCAATGGCTGCAGAACGCGGTGTCGATGCAACAGGCGCTGGCAGCGCCAAGCTTGCGCCCAAGGCACTCGGCGAAGCAACACGGGGCTGAGCCTGCACACTGCCCGGAGCAGATGCAGCAACAACAGCAGACGCTGATGCGCTGACCTGAGCAGGTTTGGTCAAGGTCGACGAAGCTGAAGCACTGGCCGGCTCTGTTGGCACCAAGGCGGCCGAGGCTGGCGCCATGGTCGAGACAGACGGTGACACATCAGGCACTGCCAAGACCGGCGGCGAAGACTCCAACACCAATGGCTCAGCTTCAGGGCGCATGACGGCCGCAACACCTAAGGCAGCTGCAAACAAAATCAAAATGGTCACAAACGACACCTTCGGCTTGTCTGCCGGCTCTTCGGCCTGAATTTCTGGCGCAGATGCGGGGGCTATCTGGGCACCCACCTCAGCAAAAGGTTCATTCGCGGGCACAGTCTGCACCGATGGGGCGCTCTCAAAGTCATGCGCCAACGCAGCGGCATCATCTGAGGCCCCATCCGCATGGGACGACACACCCGTCAAAGCGTCAGACTCAGCTTGGGAGACCATCACGCTTTGTGACACCAAGACCAAGGGAGCATCGGGCGAAGCCGTTACTGAGATCGACGGTACGGGGACCGATGGAACTGCCGCAGTCTCAAACGCTGCTTGCACCTCAATTGCAGGACTTGCAAATACCTGATCGGGTGTCAAACCCAGCAAAACTGCGACACGTTTCACCGCAGTTACTTTCACGCCCAAGCTGTAGAAGGAGCTGGTACCGCCCTCTTCCAATTGCCGAATCTGGCGAATTGACATGCACGAGCGCGTGGCCAAATCGCCCAGTGCCCATCCGCGTGACTCGCGCGTCAACCTTATCAATTCTCCGTTGATGGCCGACTCTTGCGCTTCGATGTTCATGGCAGGTAGTTGATCACAATGCGCAATGTGCGATCACTTGACCAGCAACAATTCGCCCTTGATAGAAGCGCCTTTTTGAACCGAAAGAGTTTGATACACCACGTGACCGTCCACCGAAGCAGACGATGTAACGATCAACTCGTTGCAAGTCGCTGTGCCTGAGAACTTACCTTTGATATGCAAACTGGAGCAAGTGACCACACCATCGACCTGACCGCGTGCGCCAATCGTGAGTTCATCCACTTGTATTTGACCGTTCAATTCGCCCTCGACGTGGATTGCGCCCTTGGCCGCAATCTCACCGCGGAACGAAAAACCCTCGCTCAAGATAGAGGGTTTAGAGGCAGCGGTGGAAATCATGTCCATCATGGTGCTTCTCTGAGCAATAGCAGGGGCGGGCGCTGGCGCAGCTGGAACTTCTTCTGACACGTCCGTCTCCTGTTGAGGACCAGAGATGCTCTCACTAGGGAGATTAATGCTGCTGGTTTTGGATTTGTTGAACATATTGTGCGGTCCGTATGACTTTTTGAGGATTGACAGGGTAACCGCCAATCAGAATTTCTAGATGTAAGTGCTTGCCTGTTGAAGAAGATCCAGTGCTGCCAATATTGCCCAACACCGACTCGGTCGTCACCTTGTCGCCCAACCTCACATCAATGTTAGCCAAGTGCCCATACAAAGATTCGACACCGTTGGTATGACGCAGCACCACGGTGTTGCCATACTGCTGATGATACTGGGCCAAAACCACAATACCAGGTTTAACAGGATGAACTTTTTCATCCCCTGTTTGGCTCAGCATATCCAAGCCAGTGTGAAAGTGGACTTGCCCAGAAATTGGATGGCGACGAATGCCAAAGTCAGACGTCACACTGTAATTGGGCACCGGCATGGTGGTGGGCAAGGCATACAACACCTCACGCAAAGATCGGTTGGTGACCAATTCGTCAGCCACTTTTCCGCGTAGCAAAGGATTTCCTTTGACATCGTCCTCGAGGTTAAAGCCCCCGTTGGCCGCGTTTTGTTGAATGATTTTGATGATTTTTTCAGTCAAGCCAGAGGAGTCAAGCTGAGACTTCATGGTCACGTTCTCTTGCGACACGGCCACCATGGATGTATCCACAAAGCGACGAATGCTCATGTCTCGATCTCTGATGGTTTGAGCCAAGGCCACCATCTGCTCATCGTTCATCGACAGCATCTCGCCCTGCTCGGTGTCAGACGCGCTGCTAAGCAAGGCCCGATAGACCTCTTCGTGTGAACGTTCCAGTTTTGACCGACTGATCATCAAAGTGACACTGGTAAACAACAACACCATGATAGCGACCACCATCGCGCCAGACACAATGATTCCCGAGCGCACCAGCATGCGCTGCACACGCGCCGTGATGTTGAGGTAATGCAGATCGCCGTTTTGCTCCAAGATGATGCGGGCGTCTTCGTACTGACGCGACCACCCCTCAGACACCAGTCCGGGCAGCAAACGAGCACCTTTGATAAGTCGGCGAATGAGCATGCGCGAGGGCGGCTTATACGGCTGTAGCCGTTCCGCCCATATTGATTACAGGACCGCCAGCGCCTTGACTCAAGGTGCCTTCAATCTCGCCGCCTTTTTCAATTTCGATTTCTGAATACTGAACTTTCCCGGCAATCTTTCCGGTAGAGCGCACGATCAGACTCTTCTCACTGATGATGGTGTTGTGCAATTGACCGCGAACGTCAATCACCTTGGCAGACACGCGACCTGTGATCTTGCCGGTTGGGCCGATCAACACCTCTTCTGCAGTCAAATCACCTTCAATCACACCGTTGATGATGGCTTTTGATGGGACTGTGAAGGTACCCTTAACGACCACGCCGTCACCAATAACAACACTTTCAAGCGAATCAGATTGATTGGACATAAAAACTCCTTCGTTAGATTTTAACCAATAAACCAACAAAAACTATAGAAACGCTAGTTTTTGTTGTTTATTGGAAAAAATAAAAGTGATTCAGAGCAACGACTTAGGCTCTTTTTTGAAAGCGTTTCCTAGAAATACACGATGGACGCTTACAAATCTAAAACCAGTACCGACGTCTTAGAGCGCGAGCAACACGGGGTGAATTGGTCATTGGCAGCCTGCTCCTCGGGCGTCAAATACAGATCTTTGTGATCTGGCACACCCGACAGCACACGCGTCAGACAAGTGCCGCAGACGCCTTGTTCGCAAGCAATCGGCACATCCACCCCCGCCTTGTGCAAGGCTTGCACCACAGTCTGTTCGGGCCCAACCTGAATTTCCAGCCCAGAGCGGGTCAATTTGACCGTGAATGCGGCGTCCGACGCGTCATGAACCACTTGGCCACCAAAAAATTCAAAGTGCAACTGGCCTTCAGGCCAAGACTGCGCCCGCGCTGTGGCCAACACGGTGTCCATGAACCCCTTGGGGCCACACACATACAAATGCTGCCCAGCTAGCGGCCGCCCAATTAAGCTGGCCAAGCTCAACGGCGGAGTCTGCGGGGCATCGTCCCAATGGGTATGGACGCAAGAGGCAAATGCGGAAGAAGCAAAGCGATCGACAAATGCCGCCTTGTTGGCTGAACGCGCAAAGTAATGCAAGGCAAATTCGGCACCATTGACTGACAACTGCTCAGCCATCGCCAGCAACGGCGTCACGCCAATGCCACCAGCCAACAGCAGGTGCTGTTTGGCATCGGTCACCAACGGGAAGTGGTTCTTGGGTGCGCTGATCTCCAGCACTTGGCCTTCTTTGACCTGATCGTGCACAGCTTGCGATCCGCCCCTTGAGGCAGGGTCGCGTAACACGGCGATCACGTATTGCTGCGCGTCACTCGGTGGGTTGCACAAAGAATATTGACGCACCAAGCCATGATCTAAGTGAACATCAATGTGCGCGCCTGCAGTGAAAGGCGGCAACACACACCCCTCAACCGGCAGCAGCACCAAAGAACAAATACCCTCAGCTTCGTCGCGCTTGCGAGTCACGCGTACCTTGAAAGTCTCATCGATCATGCCGCACCTTCAGCGGCAACACCTTGTTCTTTTGCAATCAAGCGATCCAAGACGCGGCGCGATTGAACGCCACCGGCATCGATGTTGAGTTTGAGCAATTCGCGCTTGGGATAGGCCAACAGATTTTTTTGTTGCAGCTGCAACATTTCCAAATCTTCACCAAAAATCTTGCCTTGACCTTCTCTAATGGATGCGGTCAACGCAACGTCGTTTGGCTTGAACTTGCGCGCCATGCCCCAGTGGTACCAAATAGAGGTTGCTGTTTCCGGTGTGATGAAGTCCACCACCACGCTCGACGCCTTGACCTCATCGGGCGCCTTGTAACCGCCCTTGCCTGCCAAGGCGACACCCACTTCAATCATCACGTGACTCGGCGGCGAGAAGCGGCAAATTTGCCAACGGTCCACCGGTTGATCGTCGGGCAAGTCGTTACCGCGCAAGGCCAGTCGCCAAAACGGCGGCGGCGAAATGCCGTCCATGAACCGGCTGGTCACCACCAAGTCTCCGTCGGTTTTGGTGGTGCAAGGCACTTCGTCAATCTCTTTTTGTCCGATGCTGTTGGCATGCACATAGGTCTCGTGCGTCAAGTCCATCAGGTTGTCAATCATCAAGCGGTAGTCACAGCCAATGTGATACAGGCCGCCGCCATAGGCCCATGCCGGGTTGTCAAAAAACTCAAACACAGGCATCTGACTCTCGTCGGCCAAACTGACGTCACCCGGCCAAACCCAGACAAAACCATAACGTTCCACCACCGCAAAACTGCGGATGGCAGGAAAGCCCCGCACGCGCTGACCCGGCATGGCCACGGTTTTTCCATCGCAGCCCATTTCCAAACCGTGGTAGCCACAGACCAGCTGGCCTTCACGTACAAAACCCAGCGACAAAGGCGCGCCACGATGCGGGCAAAAGTCTTCCAAAGCAGTGGCTTTGCCACCCTCGCCACGGTAGAACACCATGCTTTCGTCGCAAATCTTGCGGCCCAGCGGTTTGTCTGTGAGTTCAGCCGCTGAACAGGCCACATACCAAGTATTTTTCAAAAACATATCAAGTCCTGATCTCTTGTTTCGGGTATCAAACGACGGGTTCGGCATCCACACGGGCGACGCCCAGCAACTGGTCCAGCAACTCGGGTTGGTCACGCAAGCTTTCAGCGCTGCCGCTGTACACCACCGCGCCGTGGTCGAGCACCACCGCGCGGTGGCTGATCGCCAGAATGGCTTGGGGGTGTTGCTCGACGATGATGGCCGACAGGCCTTCTTCACGGGTGATGCGTGCAATCGCACGCAGCAACTCCTCCACGATGATGGGCGCCAATCCCTCCAGCGGTTCGTCCAGCAACAGCAAGCATGGGTTGAGCACCAAGGCTCGCCCCACCGCCAACATTTGCTGCTCACCGCCCGACAGCTGGGTTCCTAAGTTTGTTTTGCGCTCTGCCAAACGCGGGAACATCTGATAAACCCGCTCAGGCGTCCAAATCTGAGCACTGCGCCCCAAGCGCCCCGTGCGCGCCACAGCAGTGAGGTTTTCGTGCACCGTGAGGGACTTAAAAATGCAACGCTCTTGCGGCACCCAACCAATGCCTGCATTGGCCCGCTCATGCGAGGGCATGGCACTCAAGATCTCACCGCCCAACTCGATACGCCCACCATGCTGGCGCGTCGCACCCGCCAGTGTGTCCATCAAGGTGGTCTTGCCCGTGCCATTGCGCCCCAGCAAAGCCATGGTTTCGCCTTCAGCCAAGGAAAAGCTGACGTCGTTCAACACCACCGCCTCGCCATAACCGGCACTGAGGTTTTCAACTTTCAGCAACTCAGACATCTGCACTCTCCCCATGGCCCAAATACACCTCTTTAACTCGCGCGTCGCTGGCAATCTCTTGCGGCGTGCCCTCGGTCAGCACAGCACCATTGACCAACACCGTGATGCGGTGGGCGAAGCCAAACACCAAGTCCATGTCATGCTCTATCAACAGCACCGACACATCGCTGGGCAAAGCCGCCACGGTTTGCAGCAGTTCCTCGCGCTCGCCTGCTGGCACGCCCGCCACCGGCTCATCCAGCAACAACACGCGGGGCTCGCACGCCAAAGCAATCGCCATCTCGAGCAAACGTCGTTTTCCGTAGGCCAAATGCTCGGTGCGCTGGTTCATCACCTCGGTCAAGCGAAACATGGCGAGCAACTCTTCACAACGCGCCACCACCGCGCCGTTACTGCCCAACACCTGCCACCAGCGATTACCCAATCCACGCTGCTGTGACACCACCATGGCCAAGGTTTCCAAAGGTGTCATGCTGTTGAACAGCTGGTTGATCTGAAACGTCCGCACCATGCCCCGGCGCACGCGCTGGTGTGGTGCCAAGTCAGTGATGTCTTGCCCTTCCAGCGTGATGCGGCCTTCGGTGGCTGGCAACACGCCGGTCATGAGGTTGATCAAGGTGGTCTTACCCGCCCCGTTTGGGCCAATCAAGGCGTGACGTGCGCCACGCGTGACATTCAGGTGCACATGGTCGGTGGCGGTGATACCACCAAAGCGTTTCACCAAACCGTCGGTCTTTAAGACGATGTCTGGCGTACTCATACTGCACCGCCGTTCTTAGAAAACCAGGTCCAAGGACGAATCAGACGTTCACGCCCCACCAGCACCAGCACCACCAAGAACAAACCAATCCAAAACGTCCAGTACTGCGGGGTGATGCTCGAGATCACATCGTGCATGAGCTTGAACACCACGGCGCCCATCACGCCTCCGTACAACCAGCCCACGCCGCCAATCACCAACATCAGCATCACATCGGCCGAGCGCTCTAGCGAGAACACATCCAACGAGGCAAAGCCCGTGGTCTGCGCCATCAAGGCACCTGCCGCACCCGCCATGCCGGCCGCAATGGTGTAGACCACCGCCAAACGTGCATGCACATGTATCCCAATGGACATGGCACGCAAGGGGTTGTCGCGCACCGCCATCAGCGTGGCGCCCCAAGGCGAATGAATCAAGCGACGCGCCAGCACAAACAGCAGCAACAGCACCGACAACGAATACCAAGCCGCCGTTTGGCCCATCAGGTCAAACTCAAACCGGCCCAGCACTGGGCCCAGCACCACACCCTGCAAGCCATCGGCGCCTCCGGTCAACCAGTCCAACTTGTTGGCCAGTTCTAACAAGATCAACGCCATGCCCAAGGTCACCATCAAGCGCGTCAAGTCGCTGCCGCGCAAAATCGTCATCGCGCACATAGAACCCAAAACCGTCGCGGCCACGGTACCGACCAGCAAACCGACCAAGGGGTCAGGCATCACCAGTTTGGCAAACAAGGCGGCGGTGTAGGCGCCAAAACCCAAAAAGGCCGCATGCCCCAGCGACACGATGCCTGCATAGCCCAACACCAAATCGAGCGACACACCAAACAAGGCCACGATGGCGATCTCGTTCAAGATCAACGCATGCTGCGTCAAGCCCCACGGCGCCACAAACGCCGCCGCCCAAAACAACGGCTCCCACGCTTTCAAGCGTGCCGTGTGCAACAAAGCGTCACGTGCGGTCATCATTTGCCTCCTTGGCGAACAAACAAACCTTGGGGACGCCAAATCAGAATCACCAACATGAGCGAATACACAATGAATGCGCCCAACTTGGGTACGTAATACTTGCCCGCCACATCGGCGATGCCCAACAACAACGCAGCCAGCAGCGGCCCCGTGATCGACGAGGTGCCGCCCACCGCCACCACGATCAAGAAATACACCATGAACTTGAGCGGAAAAGTGGGGTCGAGGCCCAGCACCTCAGCACCAAGTGCACCACCCAATCCGGCCAGTCCCGAGCCCACGGCAAAGGTGGCGGCAAACACCACGTTCACGTTGATCCCCAAACCCGCGGCCACCCGCGAGTCGTCCACGCTGGCACGCAAGCGACTGCCAAAGCGTGTGGCCGACAGCACATACTGCAAAACCAAGGTCAGCGCCGCACACACCGCAATGATGAACAAGCGATAGTGCCCCATGCCTAGGGCGCCGTCCCACAACTCGGTGCGGCCTTTGAGCCACTCAGGCAGTTGCATGATTTGCTGCTGCGAACCAATGAAATAGTCCACCAACGACACCGCCATGAAGGCCAAGCCAATCGAAAACAACACCTGATCCAAATGCGGCTTGCTGTACATCGGGCGATACAGCGTGCGCTCTAACACTGCGCCCAAGAGCGCCGTGCCGACAAAAGCCAGGGGCAAACACACCAAGAAGGGCACGTCGTGGTGCTGCATCAGCACCACCGTGAGGTAACCACCCGCCATGGCAAAAGCGCCATGCGCGAGGTTGATGAAATTCATCAAGCCCATCGTCACCGACAGTCCTACCGCCAAAATAAAAAGCAGCATGCCGTAGGCAATGCCGTCAAACAGAATGGTCACTTGGCTTTTCCTGGATCTTTGACATCTTTGAGGGTCGAGAACTCTTGGTTGTAGAGCTGGCCGTTCACCTTCTCCACCTTACGGATGTAGATGTTGTGCACCGCGTCCCGAGTCTGCGCGTCGATGAACATGGGGCCACGTGGGCTTTCAAAAATTTGCCCTTTCATGGCATTGAGCAAGGCCTCACCCGAACCCGCCTTGGTGGCTTTGGCCGCTTCGTAGATCACGCGCATGCCGTCATAGCCGCCCACCGCCATGAAGTTGGGTCGCAAGCCGTTGTTGGCCTTCTCAAAAGCAGCCACAAACTTCTTATTCAATGGCGAGTTGTGTGACGCCGAGTAATGGTGCGACGTCACCACGCCCAGGGCCACATCGCCCATGCTGTTGAGGATGTCGTCGTCGGTGATGTCGCCCGTACCAATCATCTTGATGCCAGCCTTGTCCATGCCACGTTCAGCAAACTGCTTCATCAACGCAGAACCTGCGCCGGAAGGCACAAAGGCAAACAAAGCATCGGGCTTGAGGTCACGGACTTTTTGCAAAAAGGGGGCGAAGTCAGGGTTGCGCAATGGCACGCGCAAGGTTTCGATCACTTGACCGCCGTTGAACATCAGGCGGTCTTTGAAAAACTTCTCCGCGTCAATGCCTGGGCCGAAATCCGACACCAAAGTCACCACCTTTTTGATGTTGTTGCTGGGCGCCCAATCGGCCAAGGCTACCGCCGCCTGTGGCACGGTAAAACTGGTGCGCACGATGTAAGGCGAGGCTTCGGTGATGCTCGATGTGGCAGCAGCCATCACCACCAACGGCGTTTTAGACTGGGTCGCAATGGGTGCTGTGGCCAAGGCCAAGGGCGTCAAGCCAAAGCCAGCCAACACATTCACCTTGTCGTTGACCACCATCTCTTGGGCAATGCGTTTGGTCACATCGGGTGCGCTGGTGTCGTCTTTGACAATCAACTCAACCTTCTTGCCCGCCACCATGTCGCCGTTTTGAGCGATGTAAAGACGAGCTGCCGCTTCAATCTGTTTGCCGGTTGAGGCAAAAGGCCCGGTCATGGGCAAGATCAAACCGATCTTGAACTTGTCTTGCGCCATGGCGCTACCAACACACGCCACCAAAGTGGCCGCCGTCACAGCACTCAAGAAAAAACGTTTGGGGTTGTGCATGAGAGTCTCCTGTTAGTGAGTGGGAAAGAAAAATCAATGCGGGCGGCGGATCAAGCGTCCGCCTGGCACCGAGTCGGGGCTGTGCATGGCATCGCGCAAATTCCGCTGTGCCAAACGAGAATGCTCGCGCATGATGGCCTCTGCCCTCGCGCCTTCGCGACAAGCAATCGCTTCGAGCACCTGACGGTGCTGGTCTTGGGCCACGATCAACATGTCACGGGCTTGCGGACTGTTGGCCTGCGCCAGCACAAAACCCGAGGGAGAAGCAAACGGCATGCTGGCCACCCGTTCGAGTTCAGGCCGCAAAAACTCGCTGCCGCACAAATCGGCCAAGATCTGATGGAACTTGCTATTGAGTTGCACATAGTTTGAAAAACCTTCGTCCGACAATTGAGACGGTTCAAGCACCGCATCAATGTGGTCCAAGCACGCTCTTGCCTGCGCCATCGCCACAGGGTCGGCCCCGCGCTGAGCGGCCCATAAGGCCGCCAAGCCTTCCATCGCTCCGCGCAATTCAATGGCGTCAGCCGCATCGCGCTCAGAAAACGTGCGCACTGCATAACCGCCACTGGGCCAGGCCTGCAACAAGCCTTCTTGTTCAAGCCGCATCAAGGCAGCACGGATGGGCGTGCGAGACACGCCCAAGCGCTCGGCCACAGCCAATTCAGTCAGGCGTGCACCCGCATTCAACTCGCCCGCCAAAATCATGTCGCGCAACTTAAGTTGCACTTTGACAGCCTGTGACCCCCCCTCTTCTTGAGGCGTCACCACCATTGCAGCATTTGACGTGGACACATGGTTCATGGCGCGGCATTGTATACATTGAAGTCGATTTTGAGTGTTTAAATGGTTAATACAGGATCGATCACCTCGCCTTTGTATTCAATCCCCCCATAAACAGGGCCTTGGCATGTCACCTGCGGAACTGCCAAAGCAGGTGTGATCTGGGCAATCGGGTCACACTTCCCACCTTGCACCTTCAACAGACGGAGTCCCGCCATGAAACGACGCGAACTGATCGCAGCCTTGCCCCTGGGTTGGGCATTGGCCCGCACCGGCTTCGCCCAAAGCGCCTACCCCAACAAGCCCATTCGCTACATCGTGCCCGTCTCGGCGGGCGGCGGCTCCGACATGATTGGCCGCGCTGTGTGCGAACGTTTGGGCAAGGTCCTCGGTCAACCCATGGTGGTCGACAACCACGGCGGCGGCGGCGGCGTGATTGCCTCGCAAATGACCGCCAAGTCCCCCGCCGACGGCTACACCCTCATGCAAGGCTATGTGGCCACCCACGGCACCGCGCCCGCCACCCGCAAACTGCCTTATGACCCGATGAAAGACTTCACGCCCATCGGCATGATCGGCAGCACCCCCAATGTGCTGTGTGTCAATGCCGCTTTGCCTGTGAACGACATCAAAGGCTTCTTGGACTATGTGCGCAAAAACCCAGGTCACGTGTCTTACGGCTCATCGGGTGCGGGCTCGCTGACCCACATGACCGCAGAATTGTTCAAACTGCAAACCGGCGCCTTCATGGTGCACATCCCCTACCGTGGCATCGCGCCCGCCACCACCGACTTGATCGCCGGCCAAACCCAGGCCATGTTCCCGGGTTTGGCCGCGGCCCTGCCCCACATTCGCGGCGGGCGCATCCGCGCCTTGGCAGTCACGGGCGCCCAGCGGCATCCGCAACTCAAAGAAGTCCCGACCATGGAAGAAGCGGGCCTCAAAGGCTTCGATGCCCAACAGTGGTACGGCATCGTCGGCCCTGCGGGCATGCCCGCGCCCATCGTCAAACAACTCAACGACGCCTTGGCCAAAGTGCTGGCGCAGCCCGACTTCAAAGAAAAACTCTCCACCGAAGCGGTTGAGTTGCAAGCCATGAGCCCCGAAGCCTTTGCCGCTTACATGAAAACCGACATCGCGCGCTGGACGGCACTGGCCAAAGCGCGCGGCATCCTGCTTGACGCTTAATGCGCAGGGCCCGCGTACCCTCGCGCGCGCCATACGAACTCGTACACTCACCCCCGTTTGTTTTTCCCTTCCCTCCACCTTGTCTGACTCCTATGGCCATCAACACCTCCGTCGCTGCCGACCACAACGCCCCGCCCGTCACGCAAATTTTGGCCAAGTATGTGGCCACCCACCCCTCCAAAGGCTGGTCTGATGCGGTCGACCACGAAGCCCATCGCACTTTTCTGAACTGGCTCGGTTGCGCCGTCGGCGCGGCTGACCACGCCGCAGCGCGTGCCGCATTGGCCGCGGTGCAGTTTTTGGAGCCGGCCCCCCAAGCCAGCATTGCTGGACGCAAAGAGCGTGTCGACGTTGGCAGCGCCGCGCTGATCAATGGCATCACCTCGCACACCTTTGACTTTGACGACACCCACCTCAAAACCATCATCCACCCCGCTGGCCCCGTGGCCTCGGCCCTGCTGCCTTTGGCCGAACACCTGGGCTCGAGTGGCCGTGAAGTGATCGACGCCTTGGTGCTGGGCATCGACGTGGCCTGCCGCATGGGCAACACCGTTTACCCCGAACACTACGACCGTGGCTGGCACATCACCGGCACCACCGGCATGCTGGGTTCGGCCGCCGCCTGCGCGCGCTTGCTCAAACTCAACACCGAGCAAACCGCCATGGCGCTGGGCATCGCCGCCTCGCAGCCCGTGGGCTTGCGCGAACAGTTTGGCACCATGACCAAACCCTTCCACCCCGGCGCTGCCGCCCGTGCGGGCCTGATGTCAGCCCTGCTGGCCAAACAAGGTTTCACCGCCAGCCCCAAAGCCCTGGAAGCCCCACGCGGCTGGGCCCAAGTGGTGTCCACCAAATACGACTGGAACGAAGTCACCCACGAACTCGGCGAGCGCTTTGAAATCAGCTTCAACACCTACAAGCCCTTTGCCTGCGGCATCGTGATTCACCCCAGTATCGACGCCTGCGTGCAACTGCGCGACCAAGGCGTCAAAGCCGACGAGGTGGAACGCATCGAGCTGCGCGTGCACTCGCTGGTGCTCGAACTCACGGGCAAAAAAGAACCCAAAGACGGCCTGCAAGGTAAGTTCAGCGTCTACCACGGCTGTGCCGCCGGTTTGATTTTTGGCCGTGCGGCCGAAGAAGAGTTTGACGACCACATCGTCACCCGCACCGACGTGGTGGCCTTGCGCAACAAAGTCCAAGCCACCGTGGACAACAGCATCCGCGAAGAAAGCGCCGACGTCACCGCCTTCCTCAAAGACGGCCGCAAAGTCCATGTGTTTGTGGAGCACGCCATCGGTTCGGTGCAACGCCCCATGAGCGACCAAGCGCTGGAAGCCAAGTTCCATGGCATGAGCGACGCCGTGATCGGTGCCGAAAAAACCAACGCGCTGATCCAAGCCTGCTGGAACCTCGGCCAAGCCTCCGACCTGCGCGGTTTGGCGGCGTTGACCCACCCCTGAGCGCTCACACAGAAAGCACACCATGAGCACCACTGCAACCTTGAACGTCGGCTTGGTGGGTCTCGGCGCCATGGGCAGCGGCATGGCCGCGTCCTTGCGCCGTGCCGGTCATGCCGTGCATGTGTTTGACGTGCGCCACGACGTTGCCCAAGCCTTTGTGCGCGAAGGTGGCGTGGCCTGCCAATCGCTGGCCGAACTGGGTTCAGCCTGCGAGGTGGTGATCTCGGTGGTGGTCAACGCGGCGCAAACCGAAGAAGTGCTGTTTGGCAAAAACGCCGACGGCTCAGGATGTGCCGCAGCCATGAAGCCCGGCAGCGTGTTTGTGATGTGCTCCACCGTTGACCCCAACTGGTCGGTGGCCTTGGAAGCGCGCTTGGAACAGCTCGGCCTGCTGTATGTCGACGCGCCGATCTCCGGCGGTGCCGCCAAAGCCGCCAGCGGCGACATGACCATGATGACGGCCGCCAAGCCCGAGGCCTATGCCAAATGCGAGGCCTTGTTGCACGCCATGGCGGCCAAGGTCTACAAGCTCGGCGACAGCGCGGGCGCGGGCAGCAAAGTCAAAATCATCAACCAGTTGTTGGCCGGCGTGCACATAGCCGCCGCTGCCGAAGCCATGGCACTGGGCTTGCGCGAAGGCGTGGCCCCCGACGCCTTGTACGAGGTGATCACCCACAGCGCCGGCAACAGCTGGATGTTTGAAAACCGCATGGCCCACGTGCTGGCGGGCGACTACACGCCTTTGTCGGCGGTGGACATCTTCGTCAAAGACCTAGGCCTGGTGCTCGACATGGCGCGCGCCAGCAAATTCCCGCTGCCGCTCTCGAGTACCGCTCACCAAATGTTCATGCAGGCCTCCACCGCGGGCTTTGCCCGCGAAGACGACAGTGCCGTGATCAAAATTTTCCCTGGCATCGAGTTACCCACCCGCAAGTCCTCAGCTGGCAAAAATTGAACTCAGCCGCTTTGCGGCCATGCAGGCGAAAACCATTAGCCAAGTGCAATCCGAGTCTGGCGATAATCCACAAAATTTTCTAAGGAGATCTTTATATGACAACCCGTAACAAAACCACCGCTTTGAGCGCCCTGCTCGTAGGCTTGCTGACCGCTACTGGCGTGCACGCGCAAACCGTGCTGAAAATTGGCTACCCCACCACCCAAGCCTCGCACTATGGCGTGGGCAGCACCGCGTTTTGCGACGACATTGAAAAAGGCACGCAAGGCCGCTACAAATGCCAGCAGTTCCCCAGCAGCGCCTTGGGCGGTGAGCGCGAAATGATCGAAGCCGTGCAACTGGGCACGCTCGACTTCGTCAACACCTCCACCGGCCCCGTGGGCAACTTTGTGCCCGAAGTCAAGATCGTCGACATCCCCTTTCTGTTTCGTGACTACGACCACGCCCGCCACACCTTGGACGGCCCCATTGGCCAAGACATCCTGACCAAGTTCCCTTCCAAAGGTTTGGTCGCCTTGTCGTGGACCGAGAACGGCTTTCGCCACATGACCAACAACAAGCGCGCCATCGTCAAGCCCGAAGATGCTGCGGGCCTGAAGATGCGCACCATGGAAAACAAGGTCCACATGGACGGCTACCGTGCGTTTGGCATTCAGCCCACGCCCATGGCTTTCCCTGAAGTGTTTGGCGCCCTGCAACAAGGCACTGTGGACGGTCAAGAAAACCCGATCCCCGTGATCTTGGCCTCCAAGTTCTCGCAAGTGCAAAAGCATTTGTCGCTCACCGG
>CAIMWY010000399.1 GCA_903845315.1 uncultured Burkholderiales bacterium | reverse complement strand
TCCATCTTGCGCACCATGTAGTTGGCGGCATACAGCAGCACACCAAACTTGGCCAACTCGGAGGGCTGAAAGTTCATGAAGCCCAAGCTAATCCAGCGCCGCGCACCGTTGACCGCTTTGCCGATGAAGGGCATGAGCACGGCCATCAGCAACACGATGGACGCAATGAACACCCACGGTGCCACCCGCTCCCAGGTATTGAGGGGCACTTGAAAGGCGAGCAAGGCCGCCACAAAGGCCACGCACAGCGACATGCTGTGGCGGATCAAGAAATGGGTTTGTGTGTAATAGCTGCCTGTGCGTGGGTTGTCGGGCATGGCAATCGAGGCGGAATACACCATCACCAAGCCAATCATCAGCAAGGTAAAGGTCACCCACACCAAAGGTTGGTCGAAGCCTTTGACATGCACAGGCGACGCGCCGGTGCGTGCAAACTCGGTGCCGTGCACGCGCACTGGCAAAGCATCCAAACCCGGCTCGGGTTGCGCGCCCCATGAGCGTGCGATGCGGGCATTCAACGCCTGCATCCAGCGCGCCCAAACAGTGGGCTTGTGGTTCATGGTGGCGGCTGTCATAGCGCCCCTCCGTGCGCGATGGCGAGTGCTTCCACGGCGCTGACAAATACTTCGGCACGGTGTGCATAGTTGCGAAACATGTCGAGGCTGGCGCAAGCGGGCGACAACAACACCGCGTCGCCTGTCTGCGCCAATTGGTGACACAGGGCCACGGCGTCAGGCAAAGAAGCTGCATCGTGCAAGGGAACACCACTGTCTTGCAAGGCCATGCGCAGCGCGGGCGCGTCTCGCCCGATCAACACCACGGCACGGGCGTGGTGGCGCACCGGGTTGAGCAAAGGATCAAAGTCTTGGCCCTTGCCGTCGCCACCCAGGATCACCACCAAGCGTCGCTCGGCGCCCAAGCCTTGAATGGCAGCCACGGTGGCGCCGACGTTGGTGCCTTTGCTGTCGTCAAAGTACTCGACGCCTTGCAACACCGTCACCGGTTCAACCCGGTGCGGTTCACCGCTGTACTCGCGCAAGCCATAGAGCATGGGGGCCAAACCCGCCCCGGTGCTGCACGCCAAGGCCAAGGCGGCCAAGGCATTCAACGCGTTGTGGCGTCCACGGATGCGCAAGGCGTCAGCTGGCATCAAACGTTGGATGTGGATCTCTTCTTCGTCCTCGGGGCTGTTGACGCGCTTTTTTCGGCGGGTCTCATCGGCCTCTAGGGCACGCACCAACCAGGTCATGCCGTTCATGTTTTCAATGCCGTAGTCACCGGGACGCTGCGGCAAGTCGCCGCCAAAGGTCACGTGGGCACGCACCTGAGGACGCTGCAGTTTGACCCTGATGGGTTTCGTCTGTGCCCCCACACTCCCCACTGCGTGTGGTTCGCTGCCCCCCACGGGGGCTCTTGCGCTTTGGGACGGCCCGGCAGCGCTCGTCAACATCGCCATCACCGCGGGGTCTTCGCGGTTGAGCACCATCAGGCCTTGGGTACCGAAGATGCGTGCTTTGGCTGCGCCATAGGCGTGCATGTCGCCATGCCAGTCCAGGTGGTCTTGGCTGAGGTTGAGCACGGTGGCTGCGCTGGGTTGGAAGTTGTCCACGCCGTCGAGTTGGAAGCTCGACAACTCCAGCACCCACACCTGCGGCAGGTGGGGGTGATCGGCAGGAGGCGGTGGCGGCGGCACCAGAGGGGGCAGGTTCACCTCGTAGGGCGTGTCGTCCTGGGCGGCCTCGGGCTCTGCGTCCGCTTCGGGCGCAGCGTCGGGCAACAGCTCGCCTTGTGCATCCAAAGCGGGGGTTGTGTGCTGTGCGTCGTGCTGGACATCCAACTCGGCTTGCGCTTTGGCCGCTTGCTCTGCCAGTGCCTCATCGGTCGCAGCTTGGTCCAGCGCTTGGGCCAAGGTGTCGAGCAAGGTGGGGCCGATATTGCCCGCCACGGCCACACGCAAACCCGCGCGCTCCAACAGCTGACCGGTCAGCGAAGTGACGGTGGTTTTGCCATTGGTGCCGGTGATGGCCAACACCTTGGGGTGGTAGGCGTGCGTGCTTTGCAAGTCGAGCAAGGCTTGGGCAAACAAGGTCAATTCAGTGCCCACCCACAGGCCTGCCGCTTGCGCCGCTTGCCACACGGGCGCCACCGATTCGGGCGCCAAGCCGGGGCTTTTGAACACGGCACGTACGTCTTGCCCTTGGACCAAGTCAGCAACAAATTCACTGTGGATGAAGTTGACCTGCGGCAACTCGGCGCGCAGCACAGCCAACTGCGGTGGTGCCTCGCGGGTGTCTGCCACCTGCACCTGTGCGCCGCAGCGCACGCACCAACGGGCCATCGCCAGGCCGGAGTCACCCAAGCCCAGAATCAGCACCGATTGGTTGAGGAGTTGCAGCATGGCCTGGTTACCTCAGCTTCAAGCTCGACAAGCCCACCAGGCACAGCAGCATGGTGATGATCCAAAAACGCACCACGACCTGGGTTTCTTTCCAACCGGTCTTCTCAAAGTGGTGGTGCAGCGGCGCCATCTTCAAGATGCGGCGACCTTCACCAAATTTTTTCTTGGTGTATTTGAAGTAACTCACTTGCAGCATGACCGACAAGGCCTCGACCACAAAGATGCCCCCCATGATGGCCAGCACAATTTCTTGCCGCACGATGAC
>CAIMWY010000398.1 GCA_903845315.1 uncultured Burkholderiales bacterium | reverse complement strand
GTCCCAGTGCGACTTTGAATTCGGCTTTGAGCGCTTTCTGAGACTGAAGCGACTTTTTTGTCGCCCAGTGCCACCGCCGACTTGTGTTCGGGGTGGCTTTTTTTATGGGCCATGCGCAGATGAGTTTAGGTTGCTGCGCTTGGCACGATAGTCAGTGCAGGATGGATCCCGCTGCTGTTGATCATGCGTTCGTAGTTGTTTTTCAAAATGATGCCAGCGTAAAAAACATGCTCACGCATCAATTGTTCGGCTCTTGCGCAGTCGCGCATTTCCACGGCTTCGATGATTCGGTGGTGGTCGCCGTGTGATCGAAAAATAACCGCATGATCGACCCACAGAATGATTCGGTCGGAGGCAAATGGAATGTTGTGCGCTTGGACTGCGAAACGAGACACCCAGGAGTTACCAGATGCCTCGAGCAAGGTTTCATGGATGTTGACATTGATTTTTTGATAGGGCTCGTGGTCTTCGGGGTTGAGACTGCCTGTTGACAAAATCCGGTCGCCTTGCGTCAAGCTGGCGTGGAGGCTTTCGGCTTGTGCTGAACTCAGACCTTTGGCCGCGGCACTGCGGCAAGCTAAACCTTCGAGCACAGATCGGACCTCGTAGGCAGCCAGGATGTCGTCGATGGCGAATGCACGAATCACATAGCCTCGTTTGGGCTGATGGTCTATCAAACCTTCGCTGACCAAGGTACCCAAAGCGGCTCGCACCGGCGTGCGTGACACGCCCATTTGTTGAGCCAATGGGACTTCTTCAATACGCGTGCCCGGCTTGAATTGCCCATGCAATATCGAATCCCTGAGCGTGTCTGTGACGTTTTGCGCCAAGGTTTTCATGGATTTTTAAGCTGCTCTAAATGTGATTCAAGTATACATAAGCATCGACAAATAGCATTGTTAAGGGTTTTCTCTTGGTTTTATTATGTTTCCGGTATACATAATCTTCTATCCCTGACACAAATATCTATGACCACTGTGAATCCTTCCGCGACGAGTCCTAGCGCGATACATGCCGATCACCGCAACGCAACACATGACTGGTTAGGTCTGACGGGGCGGGTGTGTGTGGTCACCGGTGCTGCAGGTGGAATCGGTGCCGAGATCTCCCGCCAATTGCTGAGCGCTGGAGCCCGAGTGGCCATGCTCGACAGTGATGCCTCTCAACTCAATCTTGCTGTGCAAGCCCTGAACGCGCCCACTTCGCAGGTTCAGGGGCTGGCATGTGATGTGACCCAGCAAGCCAGTGTCGGGTCTGCGGCCGAACACGTTCATGCTTTGTGGGGTCCGTGCGAGGTCCTGGTGAACAACGCCGCTTGTTTGTATGCCGATGCGGTGATGGACATCGAGTTGGTCAAGTGGAACCAGCTGTTGTCGGTCAATTTATCAGGTTACCTGTTGTGTGCCCAGTTGTTTGGCTGCCAAATGCGGGCCAACGGCCGCGGAGCGATGGTGCACGTTGCTTCTATATCCGCCAGTATTCCCCAGCCCTATAGCGGTGCCTACAGTGTGAGTAAAGCCGGCGTGAAGATGCTGTCTCAATTGCTGGCCGTTGAGCTTGGAGAGCATCACATTCGCAGCAATGTGGTGAGTCCAGCCATGATTCGAACCCCAATGAGTGAGGGCATTTACCTCATTCCATCGGTGCTTCGCCAGCGCGAGGCACTTGTGCCTGCGGGTCGAATCAGCACGCCCAAAGACATTGCCGAGTCGGTACTTTTTTTAGCCAGCGATCGCGCCAGTTACATCAGCGGCCAAGAAGTGTTGGTCGATGGTGGCCTGACCCAAGCTTGGCTGGGCATGATCCCGCGCCCCGGTTTTGAAAAGCAAGATGCATTGACCACGGCATCAGCCGCGCCCTAATTTTTTTCACCCAGCCCCAAGGAGACTTCAATTGACTTTTCAAAAAAAATACGCAGCGCTCATTGCTGCCAGCCTTTTCTCTGTGAGTGCCGTGTGGGCTCAAAGTGAGCCTGGCCTCACCGACAAAAGTATCAAGATTGGCGTCTTTGCACCTTTGTCAGGCAACGCCATGGCCTATGGTTTTGACGTGCTCAATGCTGCGAAGATGTATTACGACAAGATCAACAAAGAAGGCGGCGTGCACGGCCGTAAGATTGAACTGGTGATTGAAGATGACCGCTGCAGTGCCAACGACTTGTTGGCTGCCGTGAAAAAACTTACTGAACAAGACAAGGTGTTCATGCTCAATGGCGGGTCGTGCTCAGCTGCTGTGGTGGGCGCGCGTGAGTATGTCGAGCGTTCGCAAATTCCTTATGTGATGCTCAATGCGTCGGGCGATGGTGCGCTGTATCCCCCATCGAAATACATCTACGGTGCGTTTTCAATTTCGCAACGTGCGGTCGGTGGCTCGATGGTTCAATTTGCTGCTGAGCACTTTAAAGGCAAAAAGATTGGCTACATCAACCACGATGATGCGTATGGCAGCTGGAACTTGGAAGCCGCTGATTTCCAAGCCAAGAAGCTTGGGGTCGAATTGCAAGTTCAGTCGATCAACCCGACCTTGACCGATGTGACGGCGCCCATGCTCAAAATCAGGGCATCAAATCCCGATGTGCTGTTGATCACCACCTACGCCCGTCCTGTCAGCTTGTTGGTGAAAAAAGCCCATGAACTGGGATGGAACAAGCCGATCGTGATTGCGGTCAATGGCACGGCCGACCTCAAACAACTGGTCGAAAACGTGGGCAACAAAGACGCATTCAAGAATGTGTATCTGCAAGAGGTGATGCTGGATGTGGCCGGTGGTCCAAAGCTCAAGTGGGTGTACGACATGTACAAGGCGGCCTATCCCGAATTGGCTGCTAAGCCAGGACATCCCCAAACCTATATGCCTTACGGCATTCCATCGGCCATGGCTGTTGTCAATGCTTTAAAGGCGGCAGGTCCTAATCCGACGCGTGAAAAAGTGTTGACGGCTTTATCGCAAACCAAATTTGATTCGGGTGTAATGGCCGGACCCATTGAAATGACGGCGGTAGACCATGCGGCCCAGAAGTCGGCCATTTACCTGAAGTTCGACGGCGACGCGATGAACGTGATCCCAGGTTCTTACCGCAGTTTGTGGACTTACCAGCCTAAATAACGACGTATGAGGAGAACTCAGCATCGATCCTGAGGTCGATGCTGTCTCACTATGAGCTATAGCGATATTTGGTTGTTTCTTCAGCAGGGGGTGCTGTCTGGTCTTGTAACGGGCAGTGTGTATGCCTTGCTGGCCCTGGCCATCGTCTCGGTCTTTAAGACCACCGATGTACCAAATTTCGCCCAGGGTGAAATTTTCATGATGGGGGGCTACGTTGCTTTGTCGTTGTTGTTGATTTTTGGTTTTTCCTATGCTTTGGTCATCCCCATAACCCTGGTGTCCATGGCCCTGGGGGGAGCTGTCTTTCAGCGGGTGGTCATGGAACGGGTGACCGGCTCAAAAGGCGTGGGTGTTCAGTTGGTGATTGCCACGCTGGGCTTGGCCTATGCGCTCAAAGGTGTCGTGCGTCAAACAGGTCTAGGAGACACTCCGCGCTCTTTACCTGCTTTGGTGCCAACTGACGCAATTTTGATTGGAGACGCTGTGCTGACCAAGTTAGATGTGGCGATCTTCTTGGTGGCCTTGTTGGTGATGGGTTTGATTTATGTGATGTTTGCCCACACCCGAATTGGCAAGGCGATGCGCGCAGTGGGCATGAATCCGCGCGCAGCGCAAATTGTGGGGATTCGTTTGTCAAATGTGCGAATGCTGGTGTGGGCTATGTCTGGGTTGATTTCGGCCCTTGCGGCTTTGTTGATTACCCCCAAAGTTTTGGTGACCCCAGAAATTGCACACATCGCCATCTTGGCTTATGCAGCGGCGATTGTGGGCGGGTTCACCAGCCTGCCAGGGGCGGTGCTGGGAGGTTTGATCATTGGCATTGTTGAAAACTTGGTGGGACTTTTCGTGTCAACCAATGCCATTGTGGTCGCCCCTTTCCTGGCTATTTTGATCACACTGATCTTGCGCCCGCAAGGTTTGCTGGGTGGGCAGCCACAGGTTAAAAAAGTATGAAACGCATCTCTCTCGACCACGTGGCTTTGGCTTTGGGTGGCGCTTTGTTGTTGCTACTGCCGTTCGTCGCTTCAGGCTATGTGCTGTATGTGGTGAACCTGCTGATGGTGTTTGTTGTTTTGGCCTTGGGCATGCATGTGGTGATTGGAGAAGCCGGGCAGTTTGCGCTCTCGCATGCCGCGTTTTATGGCATTGGCATCTACACCGCGGGACTGATCAATACCACGTGGCATCCACCCTTTTTGTTGTCCATCGTGGCGGGTGGTTTGGTGTCGGCCTTGCTGGGTTATGTCATTGGTTTGCTGGCTTTGCGCATGCGAGATATTTACCTGGCATTGGCGACTTTCGCATTTGGAGAGGCCATGCAATGGGTCTTTTTGAATTGGGAGCCGGTTACCGGCGGCTCGAACGGCATGCGCATGCAGCCTGCTCAGCTTTGGGGTTACCAGCTGACCAACGATGTGCAGGCGTATCCCTTTGTGGTGGCTTTGACGGCCTTGATGCTGTGGCTTACCGTGGCATTGGCGCGTTCGCAATACGGCTCTGCATTGCGTGCGGTGCGTGAGAGCGATGTGGCGGCTATGGCCATGGGCGTGAATGTCAAGCGCATGAAACAAACGGCATTTGCCCTCTCTGCCGCTTTTGCCGGGGTTGCCGGGGGCATGTACACCTTGTTCACCTCGTTCATTCATCCTGAGAGTTTGGGTTTCCAGACCACGATTTTGGTGTTGACCATGGTGGTGGTGGGTGGCATTGGTTCAGTGCGTGGCGCTGTGGCTGGTGCGCTTGCATTCGGCTTGATCTCTGAGTTATTGCGTCAGGCCTTGTCAGTGCAAGAGATTATTTATGGCGCAATTTTGATGGGGTTCATGATGTTCAAGCCCAAAGGGCTATTTGCAGACCGTTCTCAGCGCTTGGCACGACAGGTGGTACACGGAGAGTCTGCATGAGCAATCCATTCTTGGACATTCAGGGCATCACGGTGCGCTTTGGCGGTTTGACGGCAGTCAACAAGCTGTCATTTCAGGTGGAGCAAGGCAGCATCCATGCCTTGATCGGTCCAAATGGAGCCGGAAAGTCAACCACTTTCAATTGCATTTCGCGCTATTACCAACCAACCGAAGGAAGCATTGTGTTGGAGGGGCAAGACATCACGCATTGGCAGCCCAGCCGCATGGCGGGGCTAGGGGTGGCGCGTACTTTTCAAAACTTGGAGTTGTTTAGTGACTTGACTGTTTACGAAAACGTGTTGCTGGGCTGTCATACCCACAGTGCCAATACCTTGGGTCGATTATTGAGTCGGCCCAACACGCAAACCCGTGAATGGGTAGACAGTTTGATTGAGCGTGTCGGGCTGATGCACGATCGTGAGACACGCGCCAATGAATTGGATTTCGGTCATCAAAAGTTGCTTGAAATTGCCCGTGCCTTGGCACTCAAACCACGGTTGCTGCTGTTGGATGAGCCAGCGGCAGGTTTGCGTAACCGAGACATTGAAAATCTGGACCGCTTGTTGACAGAGTTGTCCCAACGCGATGGCATCACTGTTCTGTTGGTGGAGCATGTGATGCAGTTGGTGATGTCCATTTCAGACCGGATCACGGTGATGTCATTTGGTGAAAAAATTGCTGAAGGTACGCCTCAGGAGGTGCGCGACAACCCACATGTCATAGAGGCCTATCTGGGCAAAGGAGCCGCGCGTGCCTAAGAATTTGTTGGAAGTCCGAGGGTTGAGTGCTTCTTACGGAGCGATACAAGCGTTGTCGAAACTTTCTTTGGTGGTGCCCGAAGGTGGCATCGTGGCTTTGTTGGGGAGCAATGGTGCGGGGAAAAGTACCACGCTCAATGCCATTTCTAAGTTGATCAACCCGAGCCATGGGGACGTGTTGTTTGATGGTGAACAGATCCACAACCTGCGTTCTGACGAGATCGTGCGCATGGGCTTGGTGCAAGTACCTGAAGGACGCGAAGTCTTCAAAGAGATGAGCGTTCATGAAAACTTAGAGTTGGGCGCTTTTCTCAAAGCCAGCCGTCACGACATGGCCACAGATTTCGACAAAGTCTTTGCCTTGTTTCCTCGTCTCAAAGAGCGTGCCGAACAAAAAGCCTCGACCTTATCGGGTGGTGAGCAGCAGATGCTTGCGATTGGACGCGCGTTGATGGGACGGCCTCGCTTGATCATGTTTGATGAGCCCTCGATGGGATTGTCTCCGCTGTTGGTGGCACAAATTTTCGAAACTATTCTTCAACTCAACCGTGAGCAAGGCCTAACCATTTTGTTGGTTGAGCAAGATGTGCGGTTGGCCTTGAGCTTGGCCTCCCACGCCTATATTTTAGAAAACGGGGAAGTCAACTTAGAAGGACCCGCCAAGCAACTGATGGATGACCCAGCCGTGCGTCGAGCCTATCTGGGCATATGAGCGGCAGCGACAAAAGAAAGAGGGCTGTCATGGGATTGATGAATAACAAACTGGTGCTAATCACGGGGGCCGGTGGCGGCCTGGGTAGCGCAATTGCGCTAGGTTTTGCACGCGAGGGCGCGAGGGTGATTGTGGCTGATATTGACCCTGTACGCGCCCAGCACGTGGCGGCACAGGTAACAGCCGCAGGGGGCGTGGCTTACAGCGAGGCCCTGGATGTAACCCAACGTGATGCCACGCAACGCTGGGCCCAAGACATCATGCAACGCATCGGTCCGATTGATGTGTTGGTTAACAACGCAGGCATTTCTGGTAGAGGCAAAATCGATGACACCGAAGCGCCAGTGCTGTGGGACAGAATTCTGAGTGTGAATTTGGAGGGGCTCTTCAATGTGACCCACGCTTTCATTCCTGCACTCAAAGTGACTCGGGGCTGCATCATCAACTTGTCGTCCATCGTGGCGTTTGTCAGCGGAATTTCCACTGCGGGGTATGTGGCTTCCAAAGGAGCCGTTCGTTCTTTGACACAGGTGTTAGCGCGTGACTTAGCACCCTTTGGCGTGAGAGTGAATGCGGTCGCGCCTGGCTTGATGCTGACAGATATGGTCAAGCCACAATTGGCGGTGCCCGGCGGTACCGACTGGTTCATGCAGCGCGCGCCCATGGCGCGAGGTGGTCAACCTGAAGAGGTGGTAGGGCCCATTATTTTTCTTGCTTCCGATATGGCCAGTTACGTCAATGGCGTGGTGTTGCCCGTGGATGGTGGCTTTTTGTCGGCCTGATGTGTCACTTGAATTTCAAATAAGGAATAACAACCATGAACAAACCTCTTGCATTGGTCACAGGCGGTGCCAGTGGCATGGGCTTGGCGACGGTTGAGCGTTTGGCGCGTGATGGTTTTCATGTGGTGATGGTTGACCGCGATGCGGTGCTAGCCACACAGGAAACGCAGCGACTTCAAGGCTTAGGTCTAGACATTGTTTGTGAGGTGTTGGACCTGACCGATGAAGTTGCCGTTCGCCGATTGGTGAATGGCTTGTCACCAATCAGTGCCTTGGTCAACAACGCTGGAATCTTTGACGAACGAAAATTCTTAGAGGTTACCAATGCAGATTTTCGCAGGGCTTATGAGGTCAACTTGATTGCGGTGGCCACGATGTCGCAAGAAGTGGCCAAGCGCATGCCAGACGGTGGGCGGATCGTCAACATTGCGTCCCGCGCGTACCTTGGGGCTAAAAATCATCCGCACTATGTGGCCTCGAAGGCGGCGGTGGTGGGGTACACCCGTGCCAGTGCCATGGAGTTAGCCCCGCGTGGCATTTTGGTCAATGCCATTGCGCCTGGTCTGATTGATACACCTTTGTTGCGAGCGCTCACGCCAGAACGCATGGCCCAACAATTGGCCCTGCAACCCACTGGAAAAGCAGGTTTGCCCCAAGACATTGCACACACCGTGGCGTTTTTGGTCAATCCGCAGACGAGCTTTATCACGGGACAAGTGTTATTTCTTGACGGCGGCAAATCTTTGGGAGGAAGTGGCGCATGACACCGAAGACTTGGAACGAAGAGGTTGACGTTGTGGTCGTCGGTTCTGGCGCGGGCGGTTTATCTGCAGCCATTACCGCAGCACATGCTGGACTGAAGGTGTTGGTGATCGAAAAAACCGATCGAGTTGGCGGTTCAACGGCAGTCTCGGGTGGCGCAGTTTGGGCACCCCTGAATGCCCAAACGGATGCCGTTGGCCACCCCGACAGTGCTGACCAAGTTTGGACCTACATGCGCAATGTGGTCGGCGATTCGGCCCCAGTCCACATGCAACAAGCCTTTCTCAAAGCGGCCCCAGAGATGGTCGCTTGGTTTGACCAGCACACCGATGTCAAATTATTAGCCCGAAATTACTCGCCAGACTATTACCCTGACCGAGAGGGTGCTGCGCTGGGGGGGAGGTCGTTGGACCCCTTGATGTTTGATGGCCGTTTGTTGGGCGCACATTTCAAACATGTGCGCGATCCATTGCCTGAGTTCATGGTGTTGGGCGGAATGATGATCACCATGACCGATGCCAAGCATTTGCTGGCGGTGACCCGCTCGTTCACCTCATGGCGTGAAGGTATGAAGCTGGTGTTGCGTTACTTCGCGGACCGCTTGTGTGGGTTTCATCGGGGAACACGGTTGGTCTTGGGCAACGCTTTGGCTGCGCGTTTGTTCAAGTCGGCGCTTGATTTAGACATACCGTATTGGTTGAATGCACCCGTGCAACAACTGCACCTAGATGGAAACCGGGTGGACGGTGTGACGGTGTTGCGCGCAGGTCAGTCTGTGACGGTACGTGCGCGTCGTGGTGTGGTGATGGCCACCGGGGGATTTCCATGGAGCCATCAGTTGCGCCAAAGCTTGTACCCCCAACCCACCGGACCTTGGTCGATGTCACCCCAAGGCAACAGTGGCGATGGCATTGCGCAAGCCTGCTCGGTGGGCGCAACCTTGGGCTCGGGTCATGCGAGTCCGGCATTTTGGGCTCCTGTGTCGATTTTGAAACGTGCCGATGGAACCGAACTGCGGTATCCCCATTTGGTCTGGGACCGCGCCAAGCCTGGGTTGATGGCCGTGAATGGCGCTGCTGAACGGTTCGTCAATGAATCGACCTCGTACCATGAATTTGTCAACGGTATGTATCGGTCGCATCAGACCGTGCCGACATTGCCAGCTTTCCTGATCTGCGATTCGCCATTCATGGAGCTCTGGGGCATGGGCTTGGCATTGCCGGGTGGTCGATCACGAGAGCACTTGGTGCGTGCGGGCTATCTCTTCAAGGCTGACACACTGGAGGCACTGGCACAACAGTTGAGGTTGGATGGTGCCACCTTGTCGCGAACGGCAACGCGATTTAACCAATGGGTTAGTTCAGGTCAAGACGGTGATTTTGGCAAAGGCGGTACCGCCTACAACCGCTATTTGGGAGATGCCGAACACCAGCCCAATCCTTGCTTGGGTATTTTGGAGACCGGGCCGTTTTATGCAGTCAAAGTCTATGCCGGGGACATTGGCACAGCGGTGGGCATTCGTTGCAATGAACACGCGCAGGCATTGAATGCGCATGATCAGCCGATTGTGGGTTTGTACGCAGCTGGTAATGACATGCACTCTGTGATGGGTGGAGAGTACCCGGCGCCTGGCATCACCTTGGGCCCTGCCTTGACTTTTGGCTGGTTGGCTGCGCGCCATTTGGTCCATGATTCACATTGAAGAAAAGAGTTCCATCATGAAAATTTTTTATTCCCCTACCTCACCCTATGTGCGCAAATGTTTGGTCGCGGCCATGGAGCTGGGCCTGGATACGAAGATCACTTTGTTGCCTTCCAACGCACATCCTGTCAATCGGGATCAAAGCATCATCGCGGTCAATCCTTTGGGCAAAGTGCCTACCTTCTTCACGGGTGATGGCCAGGTGTTGTTTGACAGTCGCGTGATTTGTGAATACCTCAATGACCTGGCCAAAGGCTCGTTGTTTCCAGCCGGGGGACGTGAGCGTTGGACTTCGCTGACCTTGCAATCTTTGGGGGACGGCATGCTCGATGCGGCATTGCTGGCTCGTTACGAAGATGTAGCTCGTCCCGAGGCGCAGAAGTGGGACCAATGGCGTTCTGGACAGATCGACAAGATTGACACGTCGTTGCAATCACTCAATGCGACGCCTGAGTCTTTAGCGAACCGGGTGGACATTGGCAGCATCACGATCGGTTGCGCGCTCTGGTACCTTGACCTTCGATTTGCCGAGTTGAATTGGCGTGAACGTTACCCCCAGGTGGCTGCCTGGTATGCCGCCTATAGCCAGCGTCCAGCCACGCTCGCCAACTGGGCTTTGCCCGCATAAGTTAAGTCGTTCGCTGTCGTTTTGTGCGAATTCAAGACGCAGCAAATAGCTGCGCACGCAGCCAAGCGTGCATGGGGTCGCTGTGGTGCCTCAGGTGCCAAATGGCGTACATCGGCATGGGGGGTGTTTCAAACGGGGCGGGCGCATCGGCTAGGCCATGCATCAAGCCCTCGCGCAACAAGCCAGGCAGCGTGGTTAAACGGTCTGTCCCTCGTACGAATGCGGCGATGCCTGCAAAGCTGCTCAAGGTCACGACAAAGGGACGTTGAATGCCCCGTTTAAGCAATAAATCATCAATGTCCAATGCGCGATTGGGTTGGTAGACCACGCTCACGTGCTCGGCAGCTTCGTAGGCTTTGAGTGAGCGTGGCGCTTTGCGCACCTGCGGGTCATAAAACACGCGGTAGCTGTCGCTGAACAAGCGTTTGTGCTTGATATCGGTGGCGTCAGGGGGCCTAGGACTGATGACCAGTTGACAGTCTTGGGTGCGCAGCATGTCGGCGCTGGGTATGTCAGAGGGCAGAACCCGCAGCGTCACCTCAGGTGCTTGGGCGCGCAAGCGGTTTAATAGGCCGGGAAGCAACAAATCGCGTTGCATGTCGTTGGCGGCAATGGTGATGCATTGTTTCAGGCGTGCGGGTTCAAATGCCTCGCTGTGAACCAACCCTTGCATTTGGGTCAACAACTGCTGGGCTTGATGTGCCAGTGCTTCGGCGCGTGCAGTTGGCACGATGCCCCGACCTGATTTGACAAACAAGGCGTCTCCAACGATGGCGCGCAATCGCTCGAGTTGGTGACTCACTGCCGATTGTGTGATGCCTAAAGTACTGGCCGCACGGGTGACTGAACCCTGCTCAATCACGGTACTCAAGAGTTTGAGTAAATGTCCATCCAAATCTAAATGATTAAAATTTTTCATGTAATTAATGAGCATTGAATGGTTTATTTTATGGGTGAAGCTCGCCAAACTTCATGCTTTCGTACATCGGATGTGTTTTGAGGAGACTGCCCATGAGCCACGCGCTCGCCCCTATTCCCGGCACGACCTTGTTTGATGGTGATCAAGCCCAAAAGGGTTACGCACTCAACAAGATGTGCTTTTCTTTTAACAGCGCACACAACCGCAATACTTTCAAAGGCGACGAAGAAGCCTATATGGCGAAATATGGTTTAAATGCCCAACAATCTGAAGCCATTCGCACCCGCAATGTTTTGGGATTGATTGCCGCTGGTGGCAATGTGTACTACTTGGCCAAATTTGCAGGTATCTTGGGTCTTGATGTTCAAGACCTCGGTGCTGCTCAAACTGGCATGAGCAAAGAAGAATTCAAAGCCAAGCTGCGCGCTGCAGCCCATCAATAAATACGCAGGAGCAAACACATGGCACAAATTGTTGGCGGCCTTGCCACTTCACACATTCCATCTATAGGTGGCGCAATTGCCAAGGGCTTGCAACAGGACCCCTATTGGAAACCGTTTTTTGATGGGTTTCCTCCCATCCGTCAATGGCTGAGTAAAACTAAACCCGACGTAGCTGTGGTTTTTTACAACGACCATGGGTTGAACTTCTTCCTCGACAAAATGCCAACTTTTGCGGTGGGCGCAGCTCCGCAATACGACAACGCCGATGAAGGTTGGGGTATTCCCACCCTACCTCCCTTTAAGGGGGCGCCCGATTTGTCTTGGCACATCATTAACCATTTGGTGGAAAAAGATTTTGATGTGGTGACTTGCCAAGAAATGTTGGTCGACCACGCTTTTACTTTGCCTTTGAAGTTGTTCTGGCCCGATGACGTGTGCCCGATTCTGACCGTGCCCATTTGCATCAACACGGTGCAATTCCCGCTTCCTTCAGCTAAGCGCTGTTACAAGCTCGGTCAAGCTGTGGGCGAGGCCATTCGTGGCTGGGACAGTGACTTGAGCGTGGTGGTGCTAGGCACGGGTGGTTTGAGTCATCAGCTTGATGGTGAGCGTGCAGGGCACATCAACAAGGCCTTCGATTTGGAGTTCATGAAAAGCATGCACAACAACCCGGAGTGGGCGACGCAGTTCAGCATTCATGAGTTGGTAGAAAAAACTGGAACCCAAGGGATTGAGCTCTTGAATTGGTTGGCCATGAGGGGTGCCTTGGGTCAAGCTTCGTCTCCCGTGCATGAAAATTACCACATTCCAATTTCCAATACGGCCACAGGCGTGATGGCACTGCAAGCCGCTTGATGTGACGCCACCATCAAAATCAAACCCCCGTGAGCAGTTTGCCCAACGGGGGTTTTGTTTGGACCCAACGCAAGGTTGGGATGCGCACGCTTAGATGGTGTCGATGAAGCTGCGAAGTTTGTCGCTGCGGCTGGGGTGCTTCAATTTGCGCAAAGCCTTGGCTTCGATTTGACGGATGCGCTCGCGCGTGACGTCAAATTGTTTGCCCACTTCTTCTAAGGTGTGGTCACTGGTCATCTCCCTGCCAAAACGCATGCGCAGCACTTTGGCTTCGCGTGGGGTGAGGCCATCCAAGATGTCTTTCACCACATCGCGCAAACCTGCTTGCATGGCGGCTTCGATCGGTGCGGTGTTGACGCTGTCTTCAATGAAGTCACCCAAGTGGCTGTCGTCGTCATCACCGATGGGGGTTTCCATCGAGATGGGCTCTTTGGCGATCTTCATGATCTTGCGGATCTTGTCTTCAGGAATCTCCATCTTCTCGGCCAAGACGCTGGCATCGGGCTCGAAACCAAACTCTTGCAAGTGTTGGCGGCTGATGCGGTTCATCTTGTTGATGGTCTCGATCATGTGCACCGGAATACGGATGGTGCGTGCCTGATCGGCGATAGAGCGCGTGATGGCTTGGCGAATCCACCATGTGGCGTAGGGTGAGAATTTGTAGCCGCGGCGGTATTCAAACTTATCCACGGCCTTCATCAAACCGATGTTGCCTTCTTGAATCAGGTCGAGGAACTGCAAACCACGGTTGGTGTATTTCTTTGCAATCGAAATGACCAAACGCAAGTTTGCTTCAATCATTTCTTTTTTCGCACCACGTGAGC
>CAIMWY010000397.1 GCA_903845315.1 uncultured Burkholderiales bacterium | reverse complement strand
GGCGGCACCCGCCGCCTCCACCACCAACACCACAGAGCCTTGTTTGACTTTGTCACCCAGTTTCACGCGCAACTCTGTGACCACACCGGCGGTGCTGGATGGAATTTCCATCGAGGCCTTGTCGGATTCGACGGTGATCAACGACTGCTCAGCCTTGACCGTGTCTCCCACTTTGACCAGCAGTTCAATGACTGCGACTTCGTCGAAATCCCCGATGTCTGGGACTATTACTTCTACCAATGCCATGTTTCGTCTCCAGAATTAAGCGTAAAGCGGGTTGATTTTGTCGACTTTGATGCCGTACTTTTTGATCGCTTCAGCCACTTGGGTCACCGGCACACTACCGTCTTCGCTCAGGGCTTTGAGGGCCGCCACGACGATGTAGTGGCGGTTGATTTCAAAGTGCTCGCGCAGTTTGCTGCGGAAGTCGCTGCGGCCAAAACCGTCGGTGCCCAACACTTTGTAGGTTCGGCCCTTTGGAATGAACGGACGAATTTGTTCGGCATAGGCCTTCATGTAGTCGGTAGACGCAACCACTGGCCCGGTGTAGGGGTCGAGTTGTGCGGTCACAAACGGCACTTTGGGCGTGTCTGTCGGGTGCAGCAGGTTGTAACGCTCCGCGTCTTGGCCATCGCGGGTCAACTCGTTGAAACTCGGGGCGCTCCACACGTTCGCGGCTACGCCCCAGTCGGCGGCCAGCAAGTCCCGGGCTGCGATGGATTCGCGCAAGATGGTGCCCGAGCCCAGCAAGTTGACACGCGGTGCCTTCTTGGCGCCCTCGCCTTGTTGCAGCAAGTACATGCCTTTGATGATTTGCTCTTCCGTGCCGGCTTTGAGTCCTGGCATGGGGTAGTTCTCGTTCAACAAGGTCAGGTAGTAGAAGACATTTTCTTGCTTCTCCACCATGCGCTTCAAACCGTGGTGCAAGATGACGCCCACTTCGTGCGCGAAGGTGGGGTCATACGAGACGCAATTGGGGATTGTGTTGGCCATGATGTGGCTGTGACCGTCTTCATGTTGCAAGCCTTCACCGTTCAAGGTGGTGCGCCCGGACGTGCCACCCAACAAGAAACCGCGAGCTTGCATGTCGCCAGCAGCCCAAGCCAAGTCGCCAATGCGTTGGAAGCCGAACATCGAGTAGTACACGTAGAACGGCACCATGATGCGGTTGCTGGTGGAGTAGCTGGTGGCCGCCGCAATCCAGCTCGACATGCCGCCAGCTTCGTTGATGCCTTCTTGCAAGATCTGGCCAGCCACGTCTTCCTTGTAGTACATGACCTGGTCTTTGTCGACCGGTGTGTACTGCTGACCAGCAGGGTTGTAAATACCGATTTGACGGAACAAGCCTTCCATACCAAAGGTACGGGCTTCGTCCACCAAAATAGGCACCACCCTTGGACCCAAGGCTTGGTCACGCAGCAACTGCGTGAGGAAGCGCACATAGGCTTGGGTGGTCGAAATTTCACGGCCTTCGGCTGTGGGCTCCATCACCGCTTTGAAGGTCTCAATCGCTGGCACGGTGAAGCTTTCTTCCGCCTTAGTACGACGGTGCGGCAAATAACCGCCCAGGGCCTTACGACGCTCGTGCAGATAGCGCATTTCGGGGGTGTCGTCAGCGGGCTTGTAAAAAGGAATCTTGGACAACTCGCTGTCAGGAATTGGCAGGTTGAAGCGGTCACGGAAGTACTTGATGTCTTCGTCGGTGAGCTTCTTGGTTTGGTGAACCGTGTTCTTGCCTTCACCCGCTTTGCCCATGCCAAAACCTTTGACAGTTTTGATCAACAGCACCGTGGGTTGACCTTTGTGGTTCACCGCTTGGTGGTAAGCAGCATAGACCTTTTGGGGGTCGTGGCCACCACGTTTTAAGTTCCAGATGTCTTCGTCACTCATGTGCGCGACCATCTCCAAGGTCTTGGGATCACGACCAAAGAAATGCTTACGGACGTAGGCGCCGTCGTTCGCTTTGAAGGCTTGGTAATCGCCATCCAAGGTTTCCATCATCAGCTTGCGCAGGGCACCATCTTTGTCGCGGGCCAAGAGAGGGTCCCACTCGCTCCCCCACAACAGTTTGATCACGTTCCAGCCCGAGCCGCGGAATTCGCCTTCCAGTTCCTGCACGATCTTGCCGTTGCCACGCACCGGACCGTCCAGGCGCTGCAAATTGCAGTTCACCACGAAGATCAGGTTGTCCAGTTTTTCGCGGGCCGCCAAGCCAATAGCGCCCAACGACTCAACTTCGTCCATTTCACCATCGCCGCAAAACACCCACACTTTGCGGTTTTCTGTGTTGGCAATGCCGCGTGCATGCAGGTACTTCAAAAAGCGGGCTTGGTAAATGGCCATCAAAGGACCAAGGCCCATAGACACCGTCGGAAACTGCCAAAACTCGGGCATGAGTTTGGGGTGCGGGTAACTCGACAGGCCCTTGCCATCGACCTCTTGACGGAAATTGAGCAACTGCTCTTCGGTCAAGCGGCCTTCCAAATAGGCACGGGCGTAAACCCCTGGAGAGACATGCCCTTGGATGTAGAGGCAGTCGCCGCCATGGTTTTCATTTTCAGCATGCCAAAAGTGATTGAAACCCGCACCAAACATGTGTGCCAACGATGCAAACGAACCGATGTGACCACCTAAGTCACCACCATCTTCAGGGTTGTGGCGGTTGGCTTTGACGACCATAGCCATGGCGTTCCAGCGCATGTAGGCGCGCAAACGCTCTTCAATTTCGATGTTGCCCGGGCAATGTGCCTCTTGGCTGGGTTCGATGGTGTTGACATAGCCCGTGTTGGCTGAGAAAGGCATGTCGATGCTGCTCTCTCTGGCATGTTCAAGCAATTGCTCCAACAAGAAATGGGCACGCTCAGGGCCTTCTGCGCTGATGACGGCCGACAGGGCGTCCATCCATTCCCTTGTCTCCAGGGTGTCTACATCATTCGTCGCGAATGTACGCAGGTCGTTGGCTTGTGCTGACATGCTTGTCTCCTTTGTTTGGGCACTTATTTGGCTCGACTTTATTCGAATTGTCTCACAATAAACCAATAATTTCAAATAGCGGTCAATGATTTCTTAATATGAAATTTTAAATTCGGAAAAATAGGACTAGGTAAACTCGAAGTAGATGTTTAAAAAACAAATTCAAACGCCTTTCAAAAGCTTGCTTGTGATGTGGAGCCGTTGGTGGCGACAACAAAGCCCGAGCAAGCAAGACCGTTTTGCCCTGATCGGCCCATTGGTTGCCGTTGTACTTTTTTTATTCGCGATCACCACAGCTCTTTGGTATTTGAAATACGAAGAGATGGACCGCGAGCAGGAAATCGTGAGGCGAGATGTGGAATACGCGCAACAGCGATTGCGTCTGCGCTTACTAGAGCGCCAGGAACACATCATGCGGATTGCCCGTGATGTGTCCAATCGAGACACCAACCCCAAGGAATTTGCCATCGAAGCAAAGTTGCTGCTGGAGCAAAGCCCGGAACTCTCAAGCATCACGTGGTTAGACACCAAGCGACGCGTCCGGTCAACTTATGCCAGCGCCAGTGCAAACCCAGCCATGATCCATCAAATGGGTGATGTGCTGGTGCAGACATCCACCAAAGACACTTTTGATTTGGCCCATGCTTTGTTGCAACCAGTGTACTCACAGCCAATACAACAGTCGAGCAATTTGCAAGACAAGGTCAGTCAAATTCAATTGCAGGTGCCTATCGTGAACCACACCAATTTTGAAGGTGTGATCTTGGCCGAGTACCCGTTAGATGGCATTTTTAGATATGTTGTGCCCAATGAAATTACCAGCAAGTATGCAGTTTCGTTGCGTGACGTGAATAACACCGTTCTGGCTGGACAAGCCAATAAACCGGGGCCGAAGGTCAGCGAAGTGCTACCTTGGCTCAATCGCACCAATGTGTACGAAGTACCTGTTACCCCTGTTGGCTATGCCCTCACTTTGCACGCCAGAGCTTATCGAACCTCACAAGGCTTGATTGGAAACGGCGTTTTTTGGTTGGTCACGGCTTTGAGTTTGATGACCGCGTGGATGTTGATTGGGACTTGGCGACACACCCGCCGCCGTGTGCAAGCCCAGCAAGCCTTGGTAGCAGAGACAAACTTTCGGCGCGCTATGGAAAACTCGGTGCTTACAGGTATGCGGGCCATGGACCTCAAAGGCCGCATCACCTATGTCAACACAGCGTTTTGCCAAATGACAGGTTGGACAGAAAGTGAGTTGGTGGGATGCACGCCACCTTTTCCATATTGGCCTGACGAAGATCTCATCAGCCTTGAACAAAAGCTCAAGCTTGAATTGCAAGGCAACACCACGTCGACTGGCTTTCAGGTGCGGGTCAAACGCAAAGATGGCCATTTGTTTGATGCGCGGCTCTATGTGTCGCCCCTGATCGATGCTTTAGGACAACAAACGGGTTGGATGACTTCGATGACCGACATCACAGAGCCCAACCGCATCCGCGAACAGTTGTCTGCCTCGCACGATAGGTTCACCACTGTGCTCGAAGGCTTGGATGCTTCGGTATCTGTGGCGCCCCTTGGCAGCCAAGAATTGCTGTTTGCTAACAAGCTCTATCGCCAATGGTTCGATGCCTCAACACAGGGGCATTTGAGTTTGGTCGAGCAAGCAGGCTTACCAATCCAACATTTGAGCAACGACAGAAGTGATGAAATCGATGATGCCGATGACCCCTTGGTGGGCTTTCCGACAGATGGGTTGACTGAAGTCAGCAGCGAAAATGCCGAAATTTATGTACCCAGTCTTAACAAATGGCTCGAAGTGCGATCGCGTTATTTGAATTGGGTGGATGGTCGTCTCGCCCAGATGGTGATTGCCACCGATATCACGCCAAGACGCCAAGCAGAAGAACAGTCCCGAGCCCAAGCTGAACGCGCCCAGTCGGCCAGCCGCTTGATCACCATGGGTGAAATGGCTTCCAGCGTGGCCCATGAGCTCAACCAACCTCTCACAGCGATCAACAATTACTGCAACGGCATGGTCTCTCGCATCAAGTCTCACAACCTGACCGAAGATGATTTGATCAAGGCGCTGGAAAAGACAGCCCATCAAGCGCAACGTGCTGGACAAATTATTCAACGCATTCGCAGCTTTGTTAAGCGCAGCGAACCCAACCGCAGTTTTGCAGAAGTTGCCCCCATGGTCGCCGAGGCCGTGGAGTTGGTCGACATCGAGTTGCGCCGTCGCCAAGTGCGTCTGTCACAAGTGGTGGCTCAGCGCCTGCCAAAACTGCATGTCGACCCGATCTTGATTGAGCAGGTGTTGGTCAACATGATGAAAAACGCTGCCGAGTCGGTGGACTTGGCCAAACGCCCCATGGCCGGCCGAAATGTGGAACTCAAAGTCATGCCTCGGACTGAAGAAGGTCAATCTGTGGTGGAGTTTTCTGTGACGGACACAGGACGGGGCTTAGCCCCTGAGGTGATGGAACGCTTGTTTGAAGCTTTCTTTTCAACCAAGCCAGAAGGCATGGGGATTGGGCTGAATTTGTGCCGGACGATTGTCGAATCGCACCAGGGACGAATGAAGGCAGAGAACCTCTACAATGCCAACGAAATTACGGGCTGCCGATTTTCCTTCTGGATACCGGCTCGTACTGTCGGAGCATCTGCATGAGTTTGATTCCCAAAAAAGGTACTGTCTACGTCGTTGATGATGACGAGGCCGTTCGTGATTCGCTTCAATGGTTGCTGGAGGGCAAGGACTACCGCGTTCGCTGCTTTGATTCCGCAGAAACCTTCCTCAGTCGCTATGACGCCCGGGAGGTTGCATGCTTGATTGTTGACATCCGCATGGGTGGCATGACGGGCTTGGAACTGCAAGACAAGTTGATTGAACGCAAATCTCCCTTACCCATCGTTTTCATCACCGGCCACGGCGATGTGCCCATGGCCGTGAACACCATGAAAAAAGGGGCCATGGACTTCATCCAAAAACCCTTCAAAGAGGACGATTTGGTGAGCTTGGTTGAACGCATGTTGGAGCACGCCAAAGACGCTTTTGCCGACTTCCAACAAGCCGCCAGTCGGGATGCCTTGATGGCCAAGCTGACTGGACGTGAAGCTCAAGTGCTAGAGCGTATCGTGGCCGGACGACTGAATAAGCAAATTGCCGATGACTTAGGCATCAGCATCAAAACCGTAGAAGCTCACCGCGCCAATATCATGGAAAAGCTCAACGCCAACACCGTGGCCGACCTGCTGAAAACTGCGCTGGGACAAAACGCAGCCAAAGCCTGAGCCATCGGATCCCCATTCACCCAAGACGCCCGTTGACCACGGGCGTTTTCACTTCGCTTTGACCATGACCGCACAACGAATCGACGGCAACGCCCTCTCACAACATCTCCGCGCCCAAGTGGCCGCAGACACCTCAAAACTCAAGGCCCAAGGCCTCACCCCCGGCCTGGCCGTGGTGCTGGTGGGCGACAACCCTGCCAGCCAGGTCTATGTGCGCAACAAGGTCAAGGCCTGCCAAGATGCCGGCCTACATTCGGTGCTTGAAAAATACGACGCCACCATGAGCGAAACTGATTTGTTGGCGCGAGTCGAAGCGCTCAACAACGACCCACACATCCATGGCATCTTGGTGCAACTGCCTTTGCCCACCCACATTGATGCGCAAAAAGTCATTGAAGCCATCAACCCAACCAAGGACGTGGACGGGTTTCACATCGCCAGCGCGGGGGCTTTGATGACAGGCATGCCTGGCTTTTGGCCTTGTACCCCTTATGGCTGTATGAAGATGCTCGAGAGCATTGGCTACAAGCTGCGCGGCAAGCATGCGGTGGTGATTGGCCGCAGCAACATCGTGGGAAAACCCATGGCGTTGATGCTTTTGCAACAAAACGCCACCGTCACCATTTGCCACAGTGCAACACCCGACCTGAAAGTGCACACCCTGCAAGCCGATGTGATCGTGGCTGCGGTGGGAAAGCGCAACGTGCTGACGGCCGACATGGTCAAACCCGGCGCTGTGGTGCTGGACGTAGGCATGAACCGCAACGACGAAGGCAAGCTGTGCGGTGACGTCGACTTTGAAGGTGTGAGCCAAGTGGCCAGCTACATCACTCCAGTGCCAGGGGGCGTGGGCCCAATGACCATCACCATGTTGTTGGTGAACACCTTGGAATCTGCCAAACGGGCCTTATCTGCTCAACACTGAAACAAGATTCTCCCCATGTCACACACCAACCCGCTGCTCGACTTCTCTGACCACCCCCTGTTTGACGCCATCCGGCCCGAGCACATTGCACCGGCGCTTGAACCGCTGCTGGCCGATGCCAGCTTGGCCCTAGAGAAAGTCACCGCCGCCGAGTTCCCAGCTGACTGGCCAGCCATCGCCAACGTGCTGGATGTGGCCACCGAAAAACTCAGCCGGGCTTGGGGTGCCATCAGCCATTTGCATTCGGTGGCAGACGCACCCGATTTGCGTGCCGCCTACACAGAGGCCTTGTCACGCGTGACCGAATTTTGGACCCGTCTGGGTGCCGACGAACGTTTGTATGCCAAGTACAAAGCCATTGCTTTGAACAGCCTCAACGCCGAGCAGAAGCGTGCCCACGCATTGGCAATGCGCAATTTTGTTTTGTCAGGCGCAGAACTGCAGGGCGAGGCCAAAGCACAGTTTGCAGCCATTCAAGAGCGTCATGCCGAGGTGAGCCAAAAGTTCAGCGAAAACGTGCTCGACGCAACCGATCAATGGTCGCTCGTCGTCAATGGCGAGGAGTTGGCAGGGGTGCCTGACGATGTGTTGCAGGCCACGCGCGCCGCCGCTGACAAAGAGGGTGTAGCAGGCCACAAGCTGAATTTGAAAATGCCGTGCTACTTGCCGGTGATGCAGTTCGCAGACAGCTCCGCCTTGCGCGAGAAGCTCTATCGGGCTTACGTCACACGAGCATCTGACCAATCTGAGGCCGTGCAAGCGGGCAAGCCCGAGCAAGACAACACGCCATGGATGAAAGAAATTTTGAAGCTGCGCCAAGAAGAAGCGCAATTGCTGGGTTACGCCAACCACGCCGAAGTCTCGTTGGCAACGAAGATGGCCCAATCCCCTGCCGAGGTGATGGCCTTCTTGCGTGACCTG
>CAIMWY010000396.1 GCA_903845315.1 uncultured Burkholderiales bacterium | reverse complement strand
GATGTGTTGTCGTGTGTCATCAAAACCTCCACCAAGCGATCACCAGCAGGGTGCAAAAAGCAGCTACCAAGTCGTCAAACATGATGCCCCATCCGCCTCGCCAACCCAATCCTTTGAACAGTTGGTCGGCCCACTTCACCGGGCCGGGTTTGGCTGCATCGAAAAAGCGAAACAGCACAAAGGCGCCGAACTGACCCCAGAAGGTGGTGGGGGTGACCAGCCACAAAATCAGCCAGAAGGCCACCACCTCGTCCCACACAATCGCGCCCGGATCGGCCACGCCCATGTGACGTGCGCACACCGTGCAGGCCCACCAACCGACCAACAAAGAGATGGCAATCAGCAGGCCCATCTCTAGCGGCGTTAACCAGCGTTGCAAGATCAAGAAAGCCGCCCAAGCCCACAAGGTGCCCACGGTGCCCGGCGCAAAACGACTCAGGCCTGCGCCAAAGCCCAGGGCAATCAGGTGGGCGGGGTGGTCAAGCAAAAAGCGGCGGTTCAGCATGTGGGTCTTTAAGCGAAGTGGTCAAACGACGCAAAGCGGCGCGTGATGGGCTGGCCTTGGGGGTCGAGCAGCACCAGGCCGGGGCTTGCAGTGATGCGGCCAATGCGCGTCACGGGCGTGTCGCTTTCCCACGCGGCGGCGTGCACCATCTCGCGTTGATTCACTGGGGCGGTGAAGCACAACTCGTAGTCGTCGCCGCCTGCCAGGGCAAATTCCAGGCGCTTGTTCCAGGGCAAGGCCGCCAGCAAGGGGGTGATGCCTGCGGCTTGGCCGTCGCCAAAGGTGGCCGCGTTTTGCAGCCAGTGGGTGTCGATTTGTGCGCCCACACCCGAGCGTTTGAGGATGTGGCCCAGGTCACCCAGCAGCCCATCGCTGATGTCGATGGCGGCGTTGGCCACGGCGCGCAAGGCCAGCCCCAAGGCCACGCGTGGCGTGGGTTGCTCCATGCGCAGGCGCGCTTGCTCTAGGTCCGCAGCGCCAAGTGACAGCGTGCCGCGAAACACTTCAAGCGCCAAGCGCGCATCGCCCACCGTGCCGCTGATGTAAATGTCGTCACCCACTTGGGCGTTGTGGCGCAGCAGCGCGTCACCGGGGGGCAGGTCGCCCATCACGGTGATGCAGATGTTCAAGGGGCCTTGGGTGGTGTCGCCTCCGATCAGCTCACAGCCGTGTGCGTCAGCCAGGCGCAACAAGCCGCCTGAGAAGCCCGCCAGCCACGCTTCGTCCACGCGTGGCAGAGACAAAGCCAAGGTGAAGGCCCGTGGCTCGGCACCGCAGGCGGCCAGGTCGCTCAGATTGACGGCCAGTGCTTTGTGGCCCAGCCGCTCAGGGTCGACGGTGGACAAAAAGTGCCGACCTTCGACCAGCATGTCGCAGGACACAGCGAGATGCATGCCCGGCGACGGCAACAACAGGGCGCAATCGTCGCCGACGCCCAGCACCGCTTGGTGGGCGGGGCGCTTGAAGTAGCGTTCAATCAGGTCGAATTCGCCCATGGGCGTCAGTGCAGGCGGCGTGCGTTGGGGTCGGTACTCAAGGCGTCGAGCACGAACATGGGGATGTCCACATCAAACTTCTCACCATCTTCGGCCACGCAGAAGTAGCTGCCGTGCATGGTGCCCGTGGGCGTGCGCAAGTGGCTGCCACTGGTGTACTCAAACGACTCACCGGGTTTGAGCAAGGGCTGGTGGCCTACCACGCCCAGACCGCGCACTTTTTCGTGCACACCGTTGGCGTCGTTGATGTTCCAGGTGCGCGAGATCAGTTGCGCGGCCATGCTGCCGGTGTTGGTGATCGTGATGGTGTAAGCGAACACAAACACACCGGCTTCGGTGTCAGACTGTTCGGACAGGAATTGCGGATGGACATCCACTTTGAATTGGTAGCTTGGCATGGCGGTGATTTTGGATGAAATAATCCCCTTATGAACAGCACCCCCCCCACTTTTCGGATTGCCCCCTCCATCTTGTCGGCCGACTTTGCGCGGCTCGGCGAGGAAGTGACACACGTCATCGCCGCAGGGGCGGACTGGATCCACTTCGATGTGATGGACAACCACTACGTGCCCAACCTGACTTTTGGGCCCATGATTTGTCAGGCCTTGAAGCCCTACGCCCAAACCGCCGCCGGTGTGGCGGTGCCCATTGATGTGCACCTGATGGTTTCTCCGGTGGATGCTTTGGCTGCCTCCTTTGCTGACGCGGGGGCTGACTTGATCAGTTTTCACCCCGATGCCAGCGCGCATGTGCACCGCAGCGTGCAGGCCATCAAGAGCCGTGGTGTGAAGGCCGGCTTGGTGTTCAACCCTGCCGAGCCGCTGGATGTGTTGGATTGGACGATTGACGAGATTGACCTGATTCTCATCATGAGCGTCAACCCAGGTTTTGGCGGCCAGAGCTTCATCGACTCTGCTCTGCGCAAGGTCGAGCAAGTGCGCAAGCGGATCGAGGCCAGTGGCCGCGACATCCGCTTGGAGGTGGACGGTGGCATCAAGGCCGACAACATCCGCCGTGTGGCCGATGCGGGCGCCGATACTTTTGTGGCGGGCAGCGCGATTTTTGGCAAACCTGATTACAAAGCGGTGATCGAACAGATGCGTATGGCTTTGGGTTGATGCGGGTGTCTTCATGTGAGCTGCAAGCTGCCATCATCGACCTCGACGGCACCATGGTCGACACCTTGGGCGACTTTGAACACGCGCTCAACCGCTGCTTGGCCGATCTTGATTTGCCGCCCGTCACCCGTGCCTTGGTCGAGCGCACGGTGGGCAAGGGGTCGGAGCATTTGATTCGCTCGGTGCTGACCCACCAACTCGCCCTGCCTGAGGTGGCGAGCTCAGGCTTGGTCTGTGCAGGTCGCGGGGTCGATGGCTTGTACGAACCCGCTTGGCTGCGTTACCAGCACCATTACCAGCGCATCAATGGCCAATATGCCCAGGTGTACCCCGGCGTGGCGCAAGGCTTGCAGCAGATGCAAGACGCAGGTTGGACCTTGGCGTGTTTGACCAACAAGCCACTGGCGTTTGCTCAAAACCTCTTGGCTGCCAAGGGGCTGGATGGGTTTTTCACGCAGGTGTTTGGCGGCGACAGCTTTGTCGTCAAAAAGCCCGATCCCTTGCCCTTGCTCAAAACCTGTGAAGCACTGGGCAGCGTGCCTTCGCGCACCTTGATGGTGGGCGATTCGAGCAACGATGCCCAAGCCGCACGTGCCGCAGGTTGCCCGGTGGTGTTGGTGCGTTACGGCTACAACCATGGCGAGCCTGTTGAGGCGGTAGACGCCGATGGCTACCTCGATCAACTGGCGCATCTGGGCGATTGGTTGGCCGCGCACCCACGCGCCTAGCGTTTCGTGAGCCTTTGTTAAACTGAGTCACATGTTCATTCACCGCAGCACTGTCACAGGTTGTCACGACCGGGGAGCCTGGCCCTGGCGTACGCCGAGTTCTGCGCGCATCTAACTCGCACGCCTTGCGCCGTGCGTCGCGCTTCTCGGCAGTTTTGCCAGCAAGCACTTTTTGAATGAACGGCCCCACCTCTGCGGGGCTGAGCTGTGGAGGCTCAACCTGTGATCACTGAAAACGAATTCAACCAATTGGCCCAACAGGGCTACCACCGCATTCCGCTGATGGCGCAAGCGTTTGCGGACCTTGAAACCCCTTTGTCGCTGTACCTCAAGTTGGCCCATGTGCAAAACAAGGGTGAGCGCAGCTTTTTGCTGGAGTCGGTGGTGGGCGGCGAGCGTTTCGGGCGCTTTAGCTTCATTGGCTTGCCTGCGCGCACGGTGTTGCGCGCCAGTGGTTTTGGCGCTGAGGCCAAGACCGAGGTGGTGACCGATGGTGTGGTGGTGGAAACCGACCATGGCAACCCACTCGACTTTGTGTCGGCCTACCAGCAACGCTTCAAGGTGGCTTTGCTCGAGGGCTTGCCGCGTTTTTGCGGTGGCTTGGCCGGTTACTTTGGCTACGACACGGTGCGTCACATCGAAAATAAACTGGCCCAATCGTGCCCACCAGATGATTTGGGCATGCCCGATATCTTGCTGCTGCAAACCGAGGAGCTGGCGGTGATCGACAACTTGTCGGGCAAGCTCTCGCTGATTGTGTATGCCGACCCGGTGCAGCCGGGTGCGTATTCACAAGCCCAATCTCGCTTGGCTGAGTTGAAGCAGCGCTTGAAGGCGCCTGCCGTGGCGCCCTCGATTGCGCCGGGCGACAGCCACCCAGCGCAGCGCAGTTTTGCCAAAGACGATTACCTGGCAGCGGTGGCACGCGCCAAAGAGTTGATTGCAGCGGGCGACTTCATGCAGGTGCAGGTGGGGCAGCGCATTCACAAACAGTTCACCGCCAGCCCGCTGTCGCTGTACCGTGCCTTGCGTTCGCTCAACCCCAGCCCTTATATGTACTACTACAACCTGGGCGACGCCTATGTGGTGGGCGCTTCGCCTGAGATTTTGGTGCGCCAAGAGTCCACGCCCGAAGGCCAAAAAATCACCATCCGTCCCTTGGCAGGCACCCGCCCAAGAGGGGCCACGCCCGAGGCCGACAAGGCCGCTGAGGTGGAGCTGATCAACGACCCCAAAGAACGTGCCGAACACGTGATGTTGATCGACCTCGCACGCAACGACATCGGCCGCATTGCCAAGGTCGGCAGTGTGAAGGTGACCGAAGCCTTTGTGGTGGAGCGCTACAGCCACGTGATGCACATCGTGAGCAATGTGGAGGGCTTGTTGCGTGAGGGCCCCGACGGCCAGCCCTTGACCAGCATGGATGTGTTGCGCGCCACTTTTCCTGCGGGTACCTTGACGGGGGCACCCAAGGTGCATGCGATGGAGTTGATCGACCAGTTGGAGCCTGTCAAGCGCGGGCTGTATGGCGGTGCTTGCGGCTACCTGAGCTTTGCGGGTGACATGGATGTGGCGATTGCCATTCGCACCGGCATTGTCAAAAACAACACCTTGTACGTGCAAGCCGCTGCAGGCGTGGTGGCCGATTCGGTGCCTGAGATGGAGTGGCGAGAAACCGAACACAAGGCGCGCGCCTTGTTGCGTGCCAGCGAGCTGGTGGAAGAAGGGCTGGAGTGACTGCCATGGAAAAAATCAAACTGCTCATGGTGGACAACTACGACAGCTTCACCTTCAACATCGTTCAATATTTTGGCGAGCTGGGTGCCGAGGTGGAGGTGTTTCGCAACGACGACATCACGCTCGAAGGCATTGCGGCGCGTCAGCCCGATCGCTTGGTGATTTCACCGGGCCCGTGCTCACCCGCTGAGGCCGGTGTGTCGGTGGCGGCGATACGCCACTTTGCCGGCAAGTTGCCTATTTTGGGCGTGTGCTTGGGGCACCAAAGCATCGGCGCGGCCTTTGGCGGCAAAATTGTGCGGGCACAGACTTTGATGCATGGCAAGACCAGTCTCATCACCACCACCCAAGAGGGCGTGTTTGCTGGCTTACCCGAACAATTCAACGTCAACCGTTACCACTCGCTGGCGATTGAGCGCGCCACGTGCCCGTCTTGCTTGAAGGTCACGGCCTGGACCGACGATGGTGAAATCATGGGCGTGCGCCACACCGAACTCGACATTCAAGGGGTGCAGTTTCACCCCGAGTCCATCCTCACCGAGCATGGACACGCCCTGCTGAAAAATTTTCTTTAAGGAATCACGATGACCGCCGTTATTCAATCCATCACGCCTCAAGAGGCTTTGCAGCGCGTGATCGAACACCGTGAAATTTTTCACGACGAGATGCTACACATCATGCGGCTCATCATGGGCGGCGAGATGTCGCCCGTCATGATGGCGGCCTTCATCAGTGCTTTGCGCGTGAAGAAGGAAACCATTGGTGAAATCACCGCAGCGGCGCAGGTGATGCGCGAGTTCTCCACCAAGGTGCAGGTGACTGACACGCAGCACCTGGTGGATATTGTGGGCACGGGCGGCGATGGGTCGCACACTTTTAATATTTCGACGTGCTCTATGTTTGTGGCCGCCGCCGCCGGCGCCAAGGTCAGCAAGCACGGCGGGCGCAGCGTGAGCAGCAAAAGCGGCAGTGCCGATGTGCTGGAGAGCTTGGGGGTCAACATCAACCTCAAGCCCGCGCAAATTGCGCAGTGTTTGTCGCAGGTAGGGATTGGTTTCATGTTTGCACCCAACCACCATCCTGCCATGAAAAACGTGGCGCCCGTGCGCAAAGAGTTGGGTGTGCGCACCCTCTTTAACATCTTGGGGCCGTTGACCAACCCTGCCGGTGCGCCGAATATTTTGATGGGCGTGTTTCACCCCGACTTGGTGGGCATCCAGGTGCGCGCGCTGGAGCGCTTGGGGGCTGAGCACGCTTTGGTGGTGTGGGGTCGTGACGGCTTGGACGAAGTGTCTTTGGGTGCCGCCACTTTGGTGGGTGAGCTCAAGAGCGGCCAAATTCGCGAGTACGAAATTCACCCCGAAGACTTTGGTTTTGCCATGAGCAGCACCCGTGCTTTGCGCGTCGACACACCCGAAGAGTCGCGCGCTTTGCTGATGGCGGTGTTGGACAACCAGGCGGGGCCCGCCCGTGACATCGTGGTGCTCAACAGCGCCGTGGCTTTGTATGCGGCCAATGTGGTCGACAGCATCGAGGTCGGCATTGCGCGTGCCAACGATGCGCTGAATTCTGGCGCTGCCAAGGCCAAGCTCGAGCAGCTGGTCACTGCCGTGCATCAATTGGCTGCGGCCTGAAGAAAGAAACAAAGATGTCTGACATTCTGAACAAAATCGTCGAGGTCAAGCGCCAAGAAATTGCTGCGGGCTTGAAGCGCAAGTCGTTCGAGGCCATGCGTGCAGATGCCGAAAGCCGCGTGCTCACCCGTGATTTTGTGGGGGCGCTGCGCGCCAAGATCGCGGCGGGTTTGCCTGCCGTGATAGCCGAAATCAAGAAGGCCAGTCCTTCCAAGGGCGTGCTGCGTGAAGATTTCATTGCCGCCGACATTGCGCAAAGCTATGCCGAGCATGGTGCGGCTTGCCTGTCGGTGCTGACCGATCAGCAGTTTTTTCAGGGCAGCGTGGATTATTTGAAGCAAGCCCGCGCCTCGTGCGATTTGCCGGTGCTGCGCAAAGACTTCATGGTCGACCCCTATCAGGTGTTCGAGGCGCGTGTCATGGGGGCCGACTGCATTTTGCTGATTGCCGCGTGTTTGGACGATGCGCAAATGGCTGAGTTGGAGGCGATTGCGCGCAGCCTGGACATGGCGGTGTTGGTGGAAGTGCACGACGCGCCAGAGTTGCAGCGTGCCTTGAAGTTGAAGACGCCGTTGATGGGCATCAACAACCGCAACCTGCGCACTTTTGAGGTTTCGCTCGACACCACCTTGTCCCTGATGAAGGATGTGCCCGCCGACCGCTTGCTGGTGACCGAGAGCGGCATCTTGCAACGCAGCGATGTGCAAAGCATGCGCGAGGCCCATGTGCACGCGTTCTTGGTGGGCGAGGCCTTCATCCGTGCGCCTGATCCTGGCAAGGCCTTGGCTGAGTTGTTTGCGGCTTGATCGGGGCAGGTGCTGTGGGTGATTTGTTTTCTGGCGCCCCGCCCGCCGACGTGCCGCGCTTGACCGCGTGGGCGCCTGAGGACTGGCCGGTGCATGCCGACTGGCAGCCTGTGCTTCAAAGCTTTTGGCGCAGCCCCGAGGGCGTGTCTTTGGCCAACTTTGTCCAAGGGCGTCTTAAGGCTGGCGCGCTGGTCTACCCCGAGCATCCGCTGTGGGCCTTGTTCCTCACGCCTTTGTCTCAGGTGCGCGCGGTCATCTTGGGTCAAGACCCCTACCACGGGCCCCATCAGGCGCAAGGTTTGTCTTTTTCGGTCGCGCCTGGGGTCAAGACTCCGCCGTCCTTGCGCAACATTTTCAAAGAGTTGCAGCGTGATTTGAACCAGCCCATGCCCGCCTGCGGCTCGTTGGAGGCGTGGGCGCGGCGCGGCGTGCTGTTGCTCAACACCAGTTTGACGGTCGAAGATGGGCTGCCCGCCAGCCATGCCAAGCGTGGCTGGGAGGCCTTGACCGACGCCTTGTTGGCCGAGGTGGCGCGCACCGCGCCTGGTTGCGTGTATTTGTTGTGGGGCGCCCATGCGCAGGCCAAGGCCGACATGCTGGTGCAGCAAACCCGCCAAACCGCGCCAAGTTTTTACGGCTTGGGTGACGCCAATGCTCGTCACCGAGAGGCTTTGGTGCTCAAGGCCAACCACCCCTCCCCCCTGTCCGCTTTGCGAGCGCCCCTGCCGTTCATAGGCTGCGGGCATTTTTCACAGGCGTCGGCCTGGCTGGCGCAGCGTGGGACGACCCTAGATTGGGTCTTGTAAGCCGTTTTGCGTCGGAAATCAAGGGCGGACACAAAAATCTGCTATAGTTTGCGGTTCGCCGGAGGGGTGCCCGAGTGGCTAAAGGGGGCAGACTGTAAATCTGTTGGCTTACGCCTACACTGGTTCGAATCCAGTCTCCTCCACCAGCGAAACCAACAAATGTTGCCCAGGTAGGCCTGCAACTGTGATGATCAGAATTGATTCTGGTTCGATGCGGGAGTAGTTCAATGGTAGAACCCTAGCCTTCCAAGCTAATGACGCGGGTTCGATTCCCGTCTCCCGCTCCATCTGTTGTTTTTGTGGTGTTGATGGGCGGTCAAAAATGCCCTTGTGGCTCAGTGGTAGAGCACTCCCTTGGTAAGGGAGAGGTCGCGGG